>CAYTFA010000318.1:0-3208 GCA_964436755.1 uncultured Rhodocyclaceae bacterium
TTTCCTCATTCGGCCTTGCCGCACTGGTGGCCGCCTGCGCCGTGCCGCCGCAAGGCCCGCCGGAGGCCCCCGCCAGGGAATCATCCCCGGCGGCAGCGCCGGTTACGCCTGCGGCACCGGCGTCTCCCGTTGCCAAGGCAAAGAAGCCGGGGCCCATTCCGACCCGCGCGCTCAACGTCACCACCGACTGCCGCTTTCGGGACGAGTCCGGCTATAGCGCGGCGCTTGCGCTGGCAGTCAGTGAGGCCCGCGTGAGCCGATTCGAGGCCAAAATCGACATTCCCAAGCGCGGCAGCTGCAAGTTCGACCTCCGGAACTTCCGCCAGACGCGCGAACTGCCGATCGTGGAACTGCAGCACACCCGGGATGCCTGCGTGGTGCGGGTCTGGGAACAGGGGGAGCGCGTCACCGTGTCCTTCGACCGCTGCAGGAAGATGTGTTCGGGGACGGCCTGGAACCACCTCTGGCCTATCCTCGCCGACCGGCGCGACGGTTCCTGCGGCTAGTCGGGAAAGACGCCCGTCGACAGGTAGCGGTCGCCGCGGTCGCAGACGATGCTGACGATCACTGCATTGCGTTCCCGCTCGGCGATGCGCAGTGCGACCTCCATGGCGCCACCGGAGGAGATGCCGCCGAAGATGCCCTCCTCGCCGGCCAGCCGCCGCGCCATTTCCTCGGCGCGGGCCTGAC
Organism: uncultured Rhodocyclaceae bacterium; assembly: GCA_964436755.1. Classification (GTDB taxonomy): domain Bacteria; phylum Pseudomonadota; class Gammaproteobacteria; order Burkholderiales; family Rhodocyclaceae; genus Sulfuritalea. The sequence goes on from CAYTFA010000318.1 coordinate 691, forward strand.
TCACGTATTCGATCGCATCCACCCGGCTGCCGTCGTAGATCTTCGGCAGGTAGGCCTCCGGCCACTTGCGGATTCCCGGGATCTGCGAGCCTTCCTCGGGCTGACAACCGATGATGCGGATCGCGGGATTCTTCTCCTTCAGGAAGCGCGAGCAACCCATGATGGTGCCCGTCGTGCCCATGCTGGAGACGAAATGCGTGATCCGCCCGCCGGTGTCGCGCCAGATTTCGGGGCCGGTGCCCTCGTAGTGCGCGAGCGGGTTGTCCGGATTGGCGAACTGGTCGAGCATGGTGCCCCTGCCCTCGCGCGCGATCTGCTCGGCGAGGTCACGCGCCGCTTCCATGCCGCCCGCCTTCGGTGTCAGGATCAGTTCGGCGCCGAAGGCGCGCATGGTCCGGCAGCGTTCGATCGACTGGCTCTCCGGCATTATGAGCACCATGCGGAAGCCGCGGATTGCCGCGGCCATGGCCAGGGCGATGCCGGTATTGCCCGAGGTGGCCTCGACCAGCGTGTCGCCGGGCTTGATGCGACCGCGCTCCTCGGCCTTGCGGATCATCGACAGCGCAGGCCGGTCCTTTACCGAGCCGGCCGGGTTGTTGCCCTCCAGCTTGGCCAGGATGACATTGTTGCGCTGCGCATTGCCCTCCCCGGGCAGGCGTTGCAGGCGCACCAGCGGGGTGTTTCCGACGAAGGCTTCGAGCGTGCTGAAGTTCATGGGCGCCCTATCGGGCCGCGAGGCGCTGCACGTATTCGGCGACGCCCTGCTCCACCGTGCTGAATTCGTCGCGATAGCCGGCGCGGCGCAGGGCGCCGATGTCGGCCTGGGTGAAGCTCTGGTACTTGCCCTTCAAGGCGTCTGGGAACGGGATGTACTCGATGATGCCGGCGGCGACCAGTTGCTCCAGTGTCTGCGCCGGTTTGCCTTCGAGGGCGCGGCAGGCGTTGACGGTGGCGGTGGCCAGCTCGTTGAACGTCTGCGCACGGCCCGTGCCAAGGTTGAAAATGCCGGAAATCCGGTTCTCGAGGAAATGCATGTTCACCTTGACCACGTCGCCCACGTAGACGAAGTCGCGCCGCTGCTCGCCTTTGCCGTAACCGGCCCAGCCCTCGAACAGGCGCACCTTGCCGCCCTCGCGGTACTGGTTGAAGTGATGGAAGGCCACCGAGGCCATGCGGCCCTTGTGCTGCTCGCGCGGACCATACACGTTGAAATAGCGGAACCCGGCGATCTGCGAGTCGGCCAGCGGCAGGCGCCGGCGCACGATCTGGTCGAAGAGGAACTTCGAATAGCCATAGACGTTGAGCGGGCCCTCGCAGGCGCGGTCTTCGCGGAAGACGTCGCCGCCGCCATACACCGAGGCCGAGGAGGCATAGAGGTAGGGCACTTCCTGCTCGGTGCAGAAGTCGAGCAGCGACAGCGAATAGCGGTAGTTGTTCGCCATCATGTAGCGGCCGTCGGTCTCCATCGTGTCCGAGCAGGCCCCCTGGTGCAGGATGGCCTCGACACCGCCGTCGAGCTGCCCGTTCTCGACGAGTTCGAGGAACTCGTGCTTGTCCAGGTAGTCGGCGATCTCGCAGTCCGTCAGGTTGCGGAACTTGTCGGCATTGCTCAGGTTGTCGACGGCAATGATGTCGGTGACGCCGCGCTCGTTGAGCGCCTTGACGAGGTTGGCGCCGATGAATCCTGCCGCGCCGGTAACGACGTAATACATGTGAGGTCCTAACTGGTCTGTGCGTGCTTCAATTCGTCCAGCGAGCAAGTGGCTGTGCCGAGCTTGCCGACGACGATACCGGCGGCAAGATTCGCCTGCCGCATGGCCTGGCGCAGCGACAAGCCGCTGCCCAGCATCACGGCCAGCGTGGCGATCACCGTGTCTCCGGCACCGCTGACATCATAAACCTCACGCGCCACGGCCGGCTCGTGCACCACGCCGTCGGCGGCGAACAGGGTCATGCCCTCCTCGCTGCGCGTCACCAGCACGGCGTCGAGCGAAAGCTTCTGGCGCAGGCCGGCGGCCCGCTGTGCGAGATCCGCATCATCCAGCCAGCGGCCGACCACCTGGCGCATCTCGGAGCGGTTGGGCGTCAGCAGCGTGGCGCCTGCGTAACGCGCGTAGTCGTCGCCCTTCGGGTCGACCAGCACGGGCTTTCCTGCGGCGCGGGCAAGCTCGATCATCTCGCGGATGTGGGCCAGGCCGCCCTTGCCATAGTCGGAGAGGATCAGCACGTCGCAGGCGGCGAGGCGCGCGCGAAAGTCGGCAAGCTTGGCCTGCAATACCTCATGCTTGGGTGCGTTCTCGAAATCGATGCGCAGCAGCTGCTGCTGGCGGCCGACGACGCGCAGCTTGACCGTGGTGCTCAACGCGCTGTCCTCGTGCAGACTGCATTCGATGCCGGCTTCGCCCATCAGTCTGGCCAGGTTGTGGCCGGCCTCGTCGGCGCCGACCACCGAAAGCACGGTGACCTTCGGGCCGAGCGCGGCGCAGTTGCGCGCGACGGTGGCGGCGCCACCGGGCCG
>CAYTFA010000319.1:0-3203 GCA_964436755.1 uncultured Rhodocyclaceae bacterium
TGCGCCGCAACCCGAAGGGAAGGGGCTGGCAGGTCGTATGGCGGTGTCAGTCGTCACTTGTTTGGAACAACCAAACCGCGCTCCTCCTTCCTTGCCCTTCGACCTGCCAGCCTCCTTCGCATCCGCCGTCTGAATGAGAACACACCCTAGAGCCCCCGCGTCCAGCGCGGGCGCAGGTGTGCCGCGGCGGGCGCCGCACGTGCGGCACGCACCTGGTCCAGCAGGCGCGGTTTCTCTGCGCCGAGCGTGCCCTTGAGCACCAAGCGGTTGGAAACGTGGTCACTGCGGAACACCGTCCGCTTCAGTTCCAGCCCTTCGAGCAGCGCCTCCATTTCGGCAAACAGCCCATCGTCGTCGCAGGCCACCCAGTCCGGAAAGCCCTCGCGCAGCCGCGCGGCATCCGGCGGCAGGGTCACCACCAGCGTCGCGAGGAATTCCGGTTGCGTGGCGTTGGCGAGCCGGGCCGAGTTGCGCGCATGCTGCGCGGACAGCGTGCGGCCGCCGAGACCGTTGAGGATCATCACCGAGCGGCGGATGCCGGCCTGTGCCAGCTTGTCCAGCGCCTCGGCGGTACTGGCGAAGGTCTCGCCCTTGCGCACCCGCGACAACACCTCGTCGTCACCCGATTCGGCACCGACGTAGGCCATCGACAGCCCTGCGGCGGCCAGTTCGCCCAGCTCGGCGACCGACTTGCGGCGCAGGTTGCGCGGCAGGCAGTAGCTCGACACGCGATGCACGGCGGGCAGCTCGCGCCGGATCGCCTCCAGCACCGCCAGCAGGCGCCGCGTCGGCAGCACCAGCGCATCGCCGTCGGCGAGGAAGACGCGGCGCACACCCTCGCCGAAGCGCTCACCACAGCGGCGTATGGCGTCCAGCGTTTCGCCCTCGTCGCGGGCGCGGAACTTCTTCTGCGGCGCGGTGTACATCTCGCAGAAGCTGCAGTGGTTCCATGAGCACCCGTCGGTCACGGGCAGGATCAGCGAGTCGGCCTCGCTCGGCGGGCGGAAGACGGGGTCGACATAGCGGATCGGAAAGCCTTCATCCATGCGGCGATTATCCCAGAGCGGGGTATGATTCCGCGCCCTGCCTGCTGCCTGCCCGATGTCCTTTCCCCCGCTCGCCTTCGTCGACCTCGAGACCACCGGCGCTACCGCCACGGCCGACCGCATCACCGAAATCGGCATCGTCGAGGTCGACGCCGACGGCGTGCGCGAGTGGTCGTCCCTTGTCGATCCGGGCATGCCCATCCCTCCCTTCATCGAGAGCCTTACGGGCATCAGCAACGCCATGGTGGCGGGCGCGCCGAGCTTCGCCCAGCTGGCCGACGAAGTCTTCGAGCGTCTGCGCGGACGCCTCTTCGTCGCCCACAATGCACGCTTCGACTACGGTTTCCTCAAGAACGAGTTCCGCCGCACCGGGCACGACTTCCGCGCCTCCGTGCTGTGCACCGTCAAGCTCTCGCGCCGCCTCTACCCGCAGCATGCGCGCCACAACCTGGACAGCCTGATCGCACGCCACGGGCTCGATGCCGGCGATCGCCACCGCGCGCTTGCGGACGCACGCGTGATCCACCAGTTCTGGACCCGTATGTGCGCCGAGGTCGAGCCGGAGGTGCTGGCCGCCGCAGTGAAGGCGCAAACCGCCGGGGCCAGCCTGCCCTCCCACATCGACCCCGAGACGATTGCCGCGCTGCCAGAGGGCCCTGGCGTCTATCTCTTCTACGGCGAAAACGAGCTGCCGCTGTACGTGGGCAAGAGCAAGGAGGTGCGGCGGCGCGTGCTTTCGCACTTCGCCGGTGACCATGCCGCGCAGCGCGAGATGGTGCTCGCCAGCCAGGTGAGGCGCATCGAGGCAATTGCGACCGGGGGCGAGGTCGGGGCGTTGCTCATGGAGTCGGCGCTGGTAAAGCGCCTGCAGCCGATCCATAACCGCGCACTGCGCCGCAACCGCGAGATCTGCTTCTGGCAACTGGTCGAAGCGGCGCCCGGCGACTGGCGTCCTCGCCTGCGTCCGGCGGCGGATCTCGGCGACGAATGGCCGGCGCAGCTCTACGGTCCGTTCAAAGGCCCGCGCGAGGCCAAGCAGGTCCTGGCTGACGTGGCGGCTGAGCGTGAGTTGTGTCCGGCGCGGCTGGGGCTCGAAGCCGAAAAGCCGGGCAAACCCTGCTTCGCGCGCCAGATCCACAAGTGCCGCGGAGTCTGCGTCGGCGCGGAAGCCGCCATTGCGCACAGCGCCCGTCTGATGGCGGCACTGGCCCCGTGGCGTGCCGCCGCCTGGCCCTTCTCCGGGCCGGCGTGGCTGCGCGAGGAGGACGAAGTGCATCTCGTCGACCGCTGGCGCCACGTCGGCACGGCGCGCAGCGAAGATGAACTGCAGGAGATTCTCGGCACCCCCCTGCCAGAGTTCGACCGCGACACCTACCGGATACTGGTCAATGTCGCGGACCGGCTGATGGCGCTCGCCGCGCCGCGCTGAGCCGGGGAGCGGCGGGGCTATTTTGCCGCGGGGACTGGCGCGCGCAGCCGCGCCAGCTTGTCCTTCAGCTCCGCCATCGCGGCCGCGGCCGCCTTCTCGCCCTCGAGGATGGCCCGGTGCCGGTCGTCCAGGCTCGCGGCCGATAGCTCCGCGGTGGCCGGCCGGATCACCACGTCCGCCGCCGGCAGCTCGCCGCGCAGCAGCGACTGACCCATGATGGCGAACGTCTGCAGCAGGATGTCGAAGCCGTTGCCGAGGCGTCCCTCGCGCGGCTTGGCCGATATGTCGACCGCAATGACGAAATCGGCGCCGAGCCGGCGTGCGGCGCGCACCGGCACCGGGCTGACGAGGCCCCCATCGACATAGTCGCGGCCATCGATGCTCACCGGTTGGAAGATTCCTGGTACCGCCGCCGACGCCTGCACGGCGCGCCCGGTTTCACCATTGCGGAACAGCGCCGGCTCACCGCTGCCAAGGTCGGTGGCAACGGCGGCGAAGCGGCGCTTGAGCTTTTCCATGGGACGCTGCAGCACGGCATCGTTGATGAAGTTGCGCAGCGGCTCGCCCTTGAGCGGCGCACGCACCGAGACATTCCAGTCGAAAACCTGCGCCTTCTCCATGTCGAGCGCGATCCTCTGCAACTCGAACCCGGAGACGCCCGAGGCGTAGATGGCGCCGACCACGGCGCCGGCGCTGGTGCCGACCACGATGTCCGGCACGATGCCCTG
>CAYTFA010000320.1:0-3193 GCA_964436755.1 uncultured Rhodocyclaceae bacterium
TCGCGCCGCAGGCGCCGGCGTCGGATTGGCATGAACTCGTCGGACGCTTGCCGGGCATGGCGCGCCAGCTTGCCCAGCACTGCGAACTGCTGGAGCGCAGCGCAGCGCTCGTGCGCCTGCGGCTGACGCCGGCACACAAGCATTTGCAGTCACATCAGGAGAAGCTGCAGGCCGCGTTGCGCGAGGTGTGGGGCGCCGGGCTGCGGCTCGAGATCTCGATTGGCGAGGCGGGCGGTGAAACGCCCGCCGCCAAGCGGCAGAGTAGCGAAAAGGCGCGGCAGGATCGCGCCGTGGCTTCGATCGAGCAGGATCCCTTCGTACGCGACGTAGTGGACCTGTTCGATGCGAGCATCGACGAATCCACGATCAAACCCGTTGAAGGAGCAGAGAGAAAATGATGAAGGGCGGCATAGCCGGGCTGATGAAGCAGGCGCAGCAGATGCAGGCCAACATGCAGAAGGCGCAGGAGGAGTTGGCCGTCCTCGAGGTCGAGGGCCAGTCGGGCGCCGGCGCGGTCAAGGTGGTGATGACCTGCAAGCACGACGTGAAGCGCGTCACCATCGATCCGTCCGTGATGGACGACAAGGAAATGCTCGAAGACCTCGTCGCCGCGGCGCTGAACGATGCGAACCGGCGCGCCGAGGCGACGGTGGCGGAGAAGATGGGCGGGTTCACGGCCGGGCTCAACCTGCCGCCGGGAATGAAGCTGCCGTTCTGATGGCTTCGTCCTCGTCGCTCGACGAGCTCATCGAGGCCCTGCGCTGCCTGCCTGGCGTCGGGCCCAAGTCGGCGCAGCGCATGGCTTACCACCTGTTGCAGCGCGAGCGGCCGGGGTCGGAGCGCCTGGCGCGTGCGCTCGATGCCGCGCTGCAGAAACTGCGCCACTGCGCCCGCTGCAACAGTTTCACCGAGGACGAGGTGTGCGAACGCTGCCTTTCGCCGCGGCGCGACCCGACCCAGTTGTGCATCGTCGAAATGCCCATTGACGCCAACAGCATGGAGCAGACGCATGCCTACGCCGGGCTCTACTACGTGTTGATGGGAAGGCTTTCGCCGCTCGACGGCATCGGGCCGAAGGAACTGGCCTTCGAGCGCCTGTTGGCGCGGGCTGCAGATGGCGTGGTGCGCGAGGTGATCCTCGCTACCAACTTCACCAACGAGGGTGAGGCGACGGCCCACTATCTTTCCGAATTGCTGCATGCGCGCGGACTCAAGGTCAGCCGCATCGCGCGCGGACTGCCCGTCGGCGGTGAGCTTGAATTCACCGACGCGGCGACCGTGGCGCAGGCCCTGCGCGAACGGCGCGACTTCGTTTGAGCACCGCGCCGCAGCCCCTGGCCGGCGTACGGGTCGTCGAGTTCGGCACGCTGATCGCCGGGCCGTTCTGCACCCGCATCCTCGCCGAGTTCGGCGCCGACGTGGTCAAGATCGAGGCGCCGGGCGAGGGCGATCCGCTGCGCAAGTGGCGCAAGCTGTATCCGACCGAAGATGGCGATACTTCGCTCTGGTGGTTCCTGCAGGGGCGCAACAAGCAGTCCGTGACGCTCAACCTCAAGGATCCGCGCGGTGTCGAGATCGCGCAGAAGCTTGCGGCCGACGCGGACATCGTGGTCGAGAACTTTCGTCCCGGAGTGATGGAAAAGCTCGGCCTCGGCTGGAACGCGCTGTCCGCGGCGAATCCGGGGCTGGTAATGGTGCGGCTTTCCGGATTCGGCCAGACCGGTCCTCTGGCGCAGCAGCCCGGCTTTGGCGCGATCGGCGAATCCATGGGCGGACTGCGTTACGTGACGGGCTTTCCGGACCGCCCGCCGGTGAAGACCGGGATTTCGATAGGCGATTCCATCGCCGCCTTGTGGGCTGCGTTCGGAGCCCTGATGGCGCTGCGCCATCGCGAGGTCAACGGCGGTGCCGGGCAGGTGGTCGATGTGGCGCTCTACGAGGCCGTGTTCGCCATGATGGAGAGCCTGGTGCCCGAATTCGACGTCTTTGGCTTCGTGCGCGAACGTACCGGCAATGTCATGCCCGGCATCACGCCGTCCAACACCCATACGGCACGCGATGGAAGGCACCTGATCATCGGCGCCAACGGCGATGCGATCTTTCGCCGCCTGATGGAGGCCATCGGCAGAGGCGACCTGGCCAGCGATCCCCAACTGGCCAGTAACGCCGGGCGCGACGCGCGGGCGGCCGAGATCTACGGGGTCATCGATGCGTGGGTGGCGGCAAACGATTCCGTTGAGGTGCTCCGCGTCGCGGCCGAGGCGGGCGTGCCGGCCAGCCGCATCTATTCGGTCGAGGACATGTTCCGCGATCCCCAGTTCCTTGCCCGCGGCATCCTCGAATCGGCGCAACTGCCTGATGGAAAGGCATTTCGCATCCCGGGAGTCGTTCCCCGGCTGTCAGCTACCCCAGGTGCCACCCGCTGGATCGGCCCCCGCCTTGGCGAGCATACCGAGGCCGTGCTGGCCGGCCTCGGATATACGCCGCCGGCGATCGCACAATTGCGGGTTGAGGGTGTTATCTAACGGAAATATAAAGAGTTTATTCGGGTGAGCCGGGGAACGCCGGATAAGGCATTCCAGTTCGGGGCTTTAATCGCCCGGTGAGATTCGCTACAATTTCCGTTTTAGGTTTCGCGTTCTTCCTTTCAGGGACTAAGACCATGAGTTGTGACGACAATGTCGACTGCGGTCGGCGGCGTTTGCTGGTTGCAACGGCAGCCGCAGGCGGTGTGGCCGGGGTGGCCACGGCCGTGCCCTTCGTGGCCAGCTGGATGCCCTCGGAACGGGCAAAGGCGGCCGGGGCCCCTGTCGAAGTCGATATCAGCAAGCTTGGACCCGGGCAGATGATGACCGTGGAGTGGCGCGGCAAGCCGGTCTGGATCATCAACCGGACCAAGGAAATGCTCGATTCGATGGCCAAGATCGCGGACCAGCTGGCCGACCCGAAGTCCGAAAAGAAGATGCAACCGGACTACGCCAAGAACGATACCCGCTCCATCAAGCCTGAAATCCTCGTTGCCGTAGGCATTTGCACGCACCTGGGCTGCTCGCCGACCGAGAAGTTCAAGAGCGGCGCCGAGTCCGGCATCGACCCCAACTGGCCGGGCGGCTTCCTTTGCCCCTGCCACGGGTCTACGTTCGACCTGGCCGGTCGCGTCTACAAGAGCAAGCCGGCGCCCGACACCCTCGAG
>CAYTFA010000321.1:0-335 GCA_964436755.1 uncultured Rhodocyclaceae bacterium
ACCTGCTGATGGCGGCGATGCTGATCGAGATCAAGTCGCGCATGCTGCTGCCGCGGCCGCCCAAGGCGGAAAACGGCGAGCCCGAGGATCCGCGCGCAGAACTGGTGCGCCGCCTGATCGAATACGAACGCATGAAGGCGTCGGCGGCCAGGCTGGACGAAATGCCGCAGGCGGGGCGCGACTACGAGTGGATCACCGTCTGGATCGCCGACAAGGTGGCCGAGCGCCAGCCCGAGGTGAGCCTGCACGACCTGCAGGTGGCCTGGCTGTCGCTGATGAAGCAGGCCCGCGTGCACCAGCACCACAAGATCCAGCGCGAGGAACTCTCGGTGCGC
>CAYTFA010000321.1:345-3192 GCA_964436755.1 uncultured Rhodocyclaceae bacterium
ATCCTGCGGCGCCTGCAGGGCGGCGGCTACGTCGTCTTCGACCAGCTGTTCGACCTTTCGCTCGGTGCGCAGGGCCTGGTGGTGAGCTTCCTCGCCCTGCTCGAACTTGCCCGCGAATCGCTCATCGAAATCACCCAGAACGAGGCCATGGCGCCGATTTACGTGAAGCTACCCGATGCTGCCGCTGTATAAACCCGAAGACTACAAACGCGTGCTGGAAACCGCGCTGCTGGTGGCCAGCGAGCCATTGCCCCTGTCCGAGCTGAAGAAGCTCTTCGACCAGGAGTTCGACGACGACACCTGGCGCACGCTGCTCGACGACCTGCGCCGCGACTGGTCCGAGCGCGGCGTCGAACTGGTGCAGCTGGCCTCGGGCTGGCGCTTCCAGACGCGGCCCGAGTACCAGGCCTACCTCGACCGACTGAAGAACGAGAAGCCGCCCAAGTACTCGCGCGCGGTGATGGAGACGCTGGCCATCATCGCCTACCGGCAGCCGGTCACCCGTGGCGACATCGAGGACGTGCGCGGCGTCGCCGTCTCGCCCAACATCCTGAAGACCCTCGAGGGACGCGGCTGGATCGACGCCGTGGGCCATCGCGATGCCCCCGGGCGTCCGGCCCTGTACGCGACCACGCGGCGCTTCCTCGACGACCTCGGGCTGCGCAGCATCAGCGAGCTTCCGCCGCTGACCGAAATCGAAAGGATGATGGATCTTGGACAAACCGCAAACGCCGAAGCGCCCCAGGCCGAGCCGCAGGCAGCGGGGGGAAGCGACTCCGGAGCAGCCGCCCAGGCGCTCGCCGCGGACGACGGAGTCGGCCCCGGCGAAGTCGAAGGCCAAGCGACCCTCCCCGGCACGCAAGCAGAAATCTAGCCCGCTGCGCCCGCCGCTGGCGCGGGTGCGCGAGGGCGCGGCGGCGCGCGAGCGCACACCCTCGGTCGAAGACGCACCGAAGCTGCAGAAGGCGCTGGCCGACGCCGGCTACGGCTCACGGCGCGAAATCGAGGAGTGGATCGCCGCCGGCCGGGTCATCGTCAATGGAGAACCCGCCCACCTGGGGCAGCGCGTCGGCGCCCAGGACCGAGTGCGCGTCAATGGTCGCCTGGCCCAGCTCCGGCCCGCGTCGCGGCTGCCGCGCGTGCTTTGCTACCACAAGCCCGAGGGCGAGATCGTTTCGCGTGACGACCCGCAGGGCCGTCCCAGCGCATTCGCCCGGCTGCCGCGGCTGAAGAGCGGACGCTGGATATCCATCGGCCGGCTCGACTTCAATTCCTGCGGCCTGCTGCTGTTCACCAACGACGGCGCGCTGGCCAACCGGATGATGCATCCGCGCTACGAGATCGACCGCGAATATGCCGTACGCGTGCTTGGCCAGGCGACCCCGGAAATGATCGAGCGACTGTGCCAGGGCGTCGAACTGGAGGACGGGGTAGCGGCGTTCAAGTCGCTCGCCGAGGCGGGTGGCGAGGGGAGCAACCGCTGGTACCGGGGCGTCATCGGCGAGGGCCGCAACCGCGAAGTACGGCGCATGTTCGAGGCTGTCGGGCTCAAGGTCAGCCGCCTGATGCGGGTGCGCTATGGCCCCATCGCGTTGTCGCCGCGGCTGAAGCGGGGCCAGTGCCATGAACTCGACGCCGATGAAACCCGCCAGTTGCTGAAGCGTTTGCCGGCCGCCCGCCAGGAGCCGCAGGCGGAGGGGGCATCACCCCTCCGGCAGGGGGCGAACCCGGGCCGTTCGCGACAGCGAGCGAATTGATTTTGCAGAGAAATACCGATCCTGCTATAATCCAAAAAGTTTTTTGCTGGCACCGTCCTCGGGACAAACAAGGAATGGGCTTTTCAGCCCATTTTCTTTTTGTGCGACCGGTTTGTAGATTGGCATGCAACTAGTTGATTTGATTGAAACAACTGTCGCCGGATTGGGCTTCGAACTGGTCGAGTTCGAGACCAGTCCGCGCGCGCGCCTGTTGCGGGTGTTCATCGACCGGCCCGAGGCCGCCGCGAACGACGGCGTTGGCATCGGCGTGGATGATTGCGCTGCGGTGAGCAACCAGTTGACTCGGGTATTTGCCGTTGAGAACGTGGATTACGACCGCCTCGAGGTGTCGTCGCCGGGCCTCGACCGCGCCCTGGTGAAGCCGGCCGATTTCCGTCGCTTTGCCGGAAGGGAAATCCAGCTTCGACTGCGCGTGCCGCTGGGCAACCAGCGCAACTTCAGTGGCGTGCTGGAAGGCCTGAGCGGTGAAGACGGGGCCGAAACGATCGGCCTGCGCACGAACGAAGCGCTGCAGCAGTTTGCCCTGGGCAACATCGACCGGGCGCGACTGGTGCCGAAGTTCTGAACATTGTTGGAGAATCGAAATGAGCCGTGAAATGCTGCTGCTGGTGGATGCCCTGGCCCGCGAAAAGAGCGTGCCCCGCGATATCGTCTTCGGTGCTCTCGAACTGGCGCTTGCCTCGGCAACGAAGAAGCGGGTCAACGACGAAGCCGACGTGCGCGTCGAAATCGATCGCGAGACCGGCGAGTTCGAGTCCTTCCGCCGCTGGCTGGTGGTTCCCGACGACATGGTGGAGAACCCCGAGCAGCAGATCGGGCTCACCGCCGCGCAGCAGCAGATTGCCGACATCGCCCTCGAGGACTACATCGAAGAGGGGCTCGAGCCGATCGACTTCGGGCGCATCGGCGCCCAGGCGGCGAAGCAGGTGATCCTGCAGAAGATTCGTGATGCCGAGCGTGAGCAGCTGCTCAACGACTTCCTCGAGCGCAAGGAATTCCTGGTGAGCGGCACCGTCAAGCGCATGGAACGCGGCAACGCCATCATCGAGGCGGGCCGCATCGAGGCGCT
>CAYTFA010000322.1:0-3188 GCA_964436755.1 uncultured Rhodocyclaceae bacterium
GCGAGGAGATGAACCGTGCCGGCGCGGTCGAGCTGCTGATGCCGGTGGTGCAGCCGGCCGAACTCTGGCAGGAGACCGGACGCTGGGACAAGATGGGCCCCGAGATGATGCGGGTCAAGGACCGGCACGACCGCGACTTCATCATCCAGCCGACCTCGGAGGAAGTGGTCACCGACATCGCGCGCAACGAAATCCAGAGCTACCGCCAGCTGCCGAAGAACTTCTACCACATTCAGACCAAGTTCCGCGACGAGCGGCGGCCGCGCTTCGGCGTCATGCGCGGGCGCGAGTTCACCATGAAGGACGCCTACTCCTTCGATCGCGACGAGGCGGGCGCCGAGAAGAGCTACCAGGCGATGTACCAGGCCTACGTGCGCATCTTCGAGCGCATGGGCCTGTCCTTCCGGGCCGTGCGCGCCGATACAGGCAACATCGGCGGTTCGCTGTCGCACGAATTCCAGGTCATTGCCGACACGGGCGAGGACCAGTTGGTCTACTGCCCCGACTCCGACTACGCGGCCAACATGGAACTGGCCGAGGCGCTGCCGCCCGGCAAGGGGCCGGCCGCGCCGGCCGAGACGATGCGCAAGGTGGCCACGCCCGACACCGTGCGCTGCGAGGACGTGGCGAAGCTGCTTGGCCTTTCGCTCGAACGCACCGTGAAGTCCGTGGTGCTGGCGGTCGACACGCCGCTGGGTGCCGAGGTCTGGCTGCTGCTGGTGCGCGGCGACCACGAGCTGAACGAAGTCAAGGCGGGCAAGGTACCCGGCCTGGACGTTGGCTACCGCTTCGCCAGCGAGCAGGAAATCATCGACCATTTCGGTTGCGTGCCGGGCTACCTGGGTCCGCTCAATACGCGCAAGCCGGTGAAGGTCGTCGCCGACCGCACCGTGGCGCACATGGCGGATTTCGTGAGCGGGGCCAACGAAGCCGGCTTCCACATGGCCGGCCTCAACTGGGGCCGCGACCTGCCCGAACCGGAAATCGTTGCCGACATCCGCAATGTCGTGGCCGGCGATCCTTCGCCCGACGGCAAGGGCCGGCTGGCTATCCAGCGCGGCATCGAGGTCGGGCACGTCTTCTTCCTCGGCACCAAGTACTCCGAGGCGATGAATGCCAGCTACCTGGACGAGACCGGCAAGCCGCGCCTGATGGTGATGGGGTGCTACGGCATCGGCGTCACGCGCCTGCTGGGCGCCGCGATCGAACAGGGCCACGACGACAAGGGCATCGTCTTCCCTGCGGCGATCGCGCCCTTCCAGGTCGTGATCGTGCCGATGAACTATGCCAAGTCCGAAGCTGTCCGCAGTGCCGCCGGCGAACTGCTGGAGCGCCTGCTCGGCGCCGGCATCGATGCAATCCTCGACGATCGCGACGAGCGTGCCGGGTCGATGTTCGCCGACTGGGAACTGATCGGCGTGCCGCACCGGGTGGTGGTGGGCGAGCGCGGCCTCAAGGACGGCAAGCTCGAGTACAAGGGCCGCCGCGACGCGGAGCCGGCCATGGTTCCCGTCGGCGAAATGGCGGACTTCCTGCAAAGGAAGCTGTGCGGCTGATTCCCCGCCTGGGCGTCCTGCTGGCAGCGGCGCTGCTGCCTTCGCTCGCTGCCGCCGGTGCGCAGCAGTACGAACCGCTGGCGGCCAGCGTGCAGGCCGCGTTGCACGCGGCAATCGCCGACCGGGCGGCGCCGGAGCCGCAATTCCCCACGTTGCAGGAGAAGCTCGACTGGCTGACCGAGATGTCCGCGCGCCTTTCGCGGCGCATGCCGGACCGCGAAGCGCGCCTCGACTTCCTCAAGACCGTGTATTACGAGGCGAAGCGTGCCGGTCTCGATCCGCAGATGGTGCTCGGCCTGATCCAGGTGGAAAGCGGTTTCAAGAAGTATTCGGTGTCGTCGGCCGGCGCCCGCGGCTACATGCAGGTGATGCCCTTCTGGGTGCGCCTGATCGGCAGCAAGGAGCACAACCTTTTCCACATGCGCACCAACCTGCGCTTCGGCTGCACCATCCTGCGCCACTACCTGGATATCGAGAACGGCGACGTCTATCGTGCGCTGGGTCGCTACAACGGCAGCCTGGGGCAGCCCGATTATCCGAATATGGTGCGCGGCGCGTGGGAACGGCAATGGGCCTGGCGCAGGTAGCGCCGATCGTGCATCGCCGGCCCTAGCGCATCCCGGGCAGCATCCCCTTCATGCCTCGCATGAGCTTGCCCATGCCGCCCTTGGAGAACTGCTTCATCATCTTCTGCGTCTGCTCGAACTGATTGAGCAGGCGATTGACTTCCTGGACGGGGACTCCGGCCCCGGTGGCGATGCGGCGCTTGCGGCTGGCCTTGATGAGCTCCGGCTTGCTGCGCTCGGTGGGCGTCATCGAGTTGATGATGCCCTCGATCCGGCGCACGGCCTTGTCTTCGACGCCGCTGCCGGCCTTGCGCGCCATTTCGCCGAACTGCGCCGGCAGCTTGTCGAGCATGGCAGCCATGCCGCCCATGTTCTTCATTTGCCCGATCTGTTCCTTGAAGTCGTTGAGGTCGAAGCCCTTGCCGGTCTTCATCTTGCGGACGAATTCCTGGGCCTTGTCCTGGTCGACGCCGCGCTGGGCTTCCTCGACGAGGCCGAGGATGTCGCCCATGCCGAGGATGCGCGAGGCCATCCGCTCGGGATGGAATTCCTCGAGCCCGGTCAGCTTTTCGCCGACGCCGGCGAACTTGATCGGCTTGCCGGTGACGTGGCGCACCGACAGCGCCGCGCCGCCGCGCGCATCGCCGTCCAGCTTGGTCAATACCACGCCGGTCAGCGGCAGCGCGTCGTTGAATGCCTTCGCGGTATTTACCGCATCCTGGCCCAGCATGGCATCGACCACGAAGAGGGATTCGATCGGGTTGAGCCGGGCATGGAGATCCTTGATCTCCGCCATCATGGCTTCATCGACGGCCAGGCGGCCGGCGGTATCGACGAAGACCACGTCGTAGTAGTGGCGCCGGGCGTGGTCGAGCGCCGCCGCGGCGATTTCGGCCGGCGCCTGCCCGGCGGACGAGGGGAAGAAATCGATTCCCGCCTGGGCGGAAACGGTCTTCAACTGTTCGATCGCGGCCGGGCGATAGACGTCGCAGCTGACGGCGAGCACCTTCTTCTTCTGTCGCTCCTTGAGCCACTTGCCGAGCTTGGCCGTGGTCGTCGTCTTGCC
>CAYTFA010000323.1:0-3182 GCA_964436755.1 uncultured Rhodocyclaceae bacterium
GATGTCGTAGGTGGTGACCGCTCCGGTCACCGTAAAGCGGAGGGACAGGTTCTCGGTGGTCGCCGCGTTATTAAAAAACGGGTTGGTGACGGACCCGGCCGAGACGACGCCGGTACCGGTATTGCCGGCCGCGTAGTCGGTGGCGAAGTAGCCGTTGCCGCTGCGGATGCGCTTGAACACGTCATTGCCGGAGTCGCTGACTTCGAGGTAGCGACTGGGCGCAACCTGCAGCGTGCGCTGGCCGTCATCGCCCTGATAGACGATTTCGCCGCCGGCGATCAGGTTGTCCACGGAACCGCCGAAGGGTTGTACCGCACCCTGATACCCGGCGAACATGTGTTGCCCGGTGCCGTCCGCCGCATTGGCGAGGCCGAGAAGTTCACTGAAGCGGGAGCGAAGTTCGACCGCAATGCCGTTGCGCGAAGTCGTCGACAGGTTGGTGGAGCCGGCCTGCACGGCGAGTTCGCGGATGCGCCCGAGGACGTCACCGACGCTGGCCAGTTGGCCGTCCTCGAGTCCGAGTGTCTGCTTCGCGCTGTCCTGGTTCTGCGTCAGCTGCTTGATGACGTCGTCCGACTGGGTAAGCTCGAGGGCGCGCGCCGCCGCCACCGGATCGTCGCTCGGCGACAGGATGCGGCGCCCGGCCGAGATCTGCTGCTGCAGGTGGAGCAGCGATTCCGTCTTCCGGTTGATGCCGGTCACCCCGGCGTCGAAAATCATTCCGCTACTGACACGCATGACTTACCTCCGTCCGCACCGGCCGTTCACTGGCCGATCTGCAGAATCTGGTCGAACAATGTGCCGGCGATCGCGAGGACTTTCGCCGAGGCCTGATAGGCCTGCTGGTACTTGAGCAGGTTCGCCGCCTCCTCGTCGAGATTCACTCCCGAAAGCGACTGCAGCGCCGACGTCGCATGGTCGGCCAGCCCCTGCTGGGCGGCACCGATCGCTTCGACTTCGTTCGCCTTGCTGCCCACTGCGCTGACGATCTGCGCATAGGACGACTGGTAGGTCGCCGTCGGACTCGACGTAGCGCTGCCCCCCATAGTGCTGCGCGTCTGCAGCGCGCCGAGCAACGCAATATTGCGGCCATCGGCCACGCCGGCGCTGTTGTTCGTAATGGTGAACTGGTCGCCGTTTGCCGGATTCCCGCTGACCGTAACGGTCATGCCGCCGAAACTGATCGGCTGGCCGGAGACATAGGCAAAGGGACCCGCTGCGATCGGGCCGGTGACCACGAATTGCGAAGTAGCGCTGTTGTAGGTCAGGGTCACCGTTCCGCCGAGGGGAAGGCTGGCCGTGGAGGTGATGCTGCCGGCATCGATGGCCGCCGTGCCGGTGTTGGCCAGCGCTGCCGAAGTGCGGATCGGCGCAGCGGCGGCAATCTGGCGCGGATCGGAGAACGCCAGCGCAATGTTGCGGGCACCGGTTCGCGTCGGCTCAATCATGATGCTGTCGTTGGCGTTCGGCACCCAGGTGCCGGCCGCGATGGTCATGCCCTCGATCGTCTGCGGCAGCGCGGCGAAACTCTGCACGGTGTTGTCGGACAGGCGCGTCAACTGGTAGCTGCCGGGGCCGAGGTAGGTGAGCCGGTAGTCGCTGGTCGTCAGGCGATCTATGGTGGCGCCGTTCAGGCTGACGGCGGGCGCGCCGGCGCCGGTGTTGAGCGAGTTGGCGATCACGGTAGGCGTCGCCATGCTGAAGAAGCTGGTGCCCAGCGCGCCCGTCAGGTCCTGGCCGAGCCGGTGCTGGTCGTTGAAGTTCTGCGCGAGCGTGAGAGCGATGCGCCCCAACGAGTTCTGCGCCATGTCGAGCGTCTGGCTGCGGAAGCCGAGCAGCCCGCCAAGGCTGCCGCCGCTGATCTGCGACTCGGGCAGGATCAGCGACGTGCCGCCGACGCCAAGCATAGCCACCGTCGTCCGTTCCGAATCTTCCGGCGACTGCACCGCCTGCAGTTGATATGCCTGGTTGCCCACCACCAGCGGCTGCCCGTTGCCGATGAAGACATTGAAGCTGCCGTCGCTCTGGGTCACCGTGGTGACCCGTACCAGCTTGTTGAGGTCCTGCAGCATCTTGTCGCGCTGGTCGAGCAGGTCGTTGGGTTCCTGGTTGGCTGCGCCAGCCTTGGCAAGAATGATGCGCTGGTTGATGTCCGCCAACTGCGTGCTGAAGGTATTGATTTGCGTGATCTGCGCGGAGATTTGCTGGTTGGTGCCGTCACGAATCTCCGACAGCCGCTGGTCGAGCGCCTGGAAGCGCGCGACGAGGGCCTGGCCCATGGAAATCATGGATTGACGCGCGGCAACCGATGCCGGATTGGCGGCGACATCCTGCACGCCCTTGAAGAAGTCGGACAGAGCCGGCGAAAGCCCGGCGCTGGAATCCGCCAGCAGGTTGTCAATCTGCCTGATTTGCGAAAGGTAGCTGTCCATCTCGGCGGCACCGGCCTCGGCGCTGAGCACCTGGCGGCCGAGGAACTGGTCGTAGACGCGCTGCACAGTCTGCACATGCGTGCCCTGGCCGAGGAAGCCGGCGCCCGAGAACAGCGGCACGTTGCTGCCCTGGACGATGACCTGGCGGTTGTAGCCGGGCGTCGAGGCGTTGGCGATGTTGTGGCTGGTGGTCAGCATCCCGACCTGGGCTGCATTGAGGCCGCTGACGCTGGTACTGAAGAGGCTCATGGTCGCTCCGCGATAGAACCCAGTTAACGGCAAGAATTGCCGTCGGTTGAGGGTTCAGTACAAGTAGAGCAACCGACGTGCCAGCCGTCGGAGAAACCTCAGCCCGTCAGGGCCTTGCGTAACGCCGGGCCGCTGATGATGCGCTCGAGCTTGGCGGCGTACTGCGGATCCGTGGCATAACCGGCCGCCTGCAGGCCGCGCGCGAAGCGGTCCGCCTCCTGGGTGCCGAGCAGCCCGGCGTAGCGCGGGCTGGCAGAGAGCAGCGCCGCGTAGTCGCGGAACGCCTCCTCATAGCTGGAATAGGCGCGGAAGCGTTCGACACGGGCCTGGGCAACGCCACCGACGTACTCGGTGGTGGCTGCCTCCAGCGACGCACCACGCCAATCCGCCCCGGCCTTGATGCCGAATATGTTGTAGCTCGGACTGCCGTCCGCGCGCCTCAGTTCGGAGCGCCCCCACCCGGTCTCCAGCGCCGCTTGGGCAACCAGGAAATGTGCCGGG
>CAYTFA010000324.1:0-3175 GCA_964436755.1 uncultured Rhodocyclaceae bacterium
TTCGGCGAGCAGCAGCGCGCTGTCGCCATGGTCGATGAAGCGGTCGGGCAGCCCCAGCCGCAGCAGCCCGGCCTGCGCGCCTGCATCGGCCAGCACGCGCGCCACCTCGGCACCGGCGCCGCCGATCAGGGCATTTTCCTCGATCGTGACGAGCAGTTCGTGGTCGGCGGCGAGTTCGCGCACCAGTGCAGCGTCGAGCGGCTTGACGAAGCGCATGTTGGCCACCGTTGCATCCAGTGCTTCGCCGGCCTTCAGCGCCGGTGCCAGCATGGCGCCGAAGGCCAGCAGCGCAACGCGCCGGCCCGTGCGCCGCACTTCGCCCTTGCCGACGGGCAGGGTTGCCAGCGAGGCATCGACGGGCGTTCCGGGGCCGCTGCCGCGCGGATAGCGCACGGCGGAGGGCTGTTCGAGCGTGAACGCGGTGGACAGCATCTGGCGGCATTCATTCTCGTCCGCCGGCGCCATCACCACCATGTTCGGGATGCAGGTCAGATAGGACAGGTCGAAGGCACCGTTATGGGTGGCGCCGTCGGCGCCGACCAGGCCGCCACGGTCGATGGCGAAGACCACCGGCAGGTTCTGCAGCGCGATGTCGTGGATCAACTGGTCGTAGGCGCGCTGCAGGAAGGTCGAATAGATGGCGACCACCGGCTTCATGCCCTCGCAGGCGAGCCCGCCGGCGAAGGTGACCGCATGCTGCTCGGCGATGCCGACGTCGAAGAATCGTTGCGGGTATTCGGCGGCGAAGCGCACCATGCCCGAGCCCTCGCGCATCGCCGGGGTGACGGCGACGAGGCGGTCGTCGGCGCGGGCCTGGTCGCACAGCCAGTCGCCGAACACCTCGGTATAGGTCGGCCGGCCGCCGGACTTGCCCTGCGCAATGCCGTTTTCGGCGTCGAACTTGCCCACCCCGTGGTAAAGGATGGGATCGGCCTCGGCCAGCTTGTAGCCCTGCCCCTTGCGGGTGATGACGTGCAGGAACTGCGGGCCGTTCAGCTTGCGCAGGTTCTGCAGCGTCGGTATCAGCGAATCAAGGTCGTGTCCGTCGATGGGGCCGATGTAATTGAAGCCGAGTTCCTCGAACAGCGTGCCCGGCACGAACATGCCCTTGACGTGCTCCTCGACGCGGTTGGCCAGTTCGAGCAGCGGCGGCGCCATGGCGAGGACCTTCTCGCCCGCCTTGCGTGCCGCGTTGAACGTGCCGCCGGAAAACAGCCGTGCCAGGTACTTGTTCAGTGCGCCGACCGGCGGCGAGATCGACATGTCGTTGTCGTTGAGTATCACCAGCAGGTTGGCGTCGATGACGCCGGCGTTGTTGAGCGCCTCGAAGGCCTGCCCGGCCGACATCGCGCCATCCCCGATGATGGCGACCACGCGCCGGTCCTCACCCTTGCTGCGCGCAGCCACCGCCATGCCGAGCGCAGCCGAGATCGAGGTCGACGAGTGGCCGACGCCGAAGGTGTCGTAACCGCTTTCGCTGCGGCGGGGAAAGCCGGATACGCCGTCCTTCATGCGCAGCCGCGCCATGCCCGGACGCCGACCGGTGAGGATCTTGTGCGCATAGGTCTGGTGGCCGACGTCCCAGACCAGCCGGTCGGCCGGCGTGTCGAAGACGTAATGGAGCGCCACCGTGAGTTCCACCGTGCCGAGGTTGGAAGAGAGGTGGCCGCCGGTCTTGGATACCGAGGAGAGCAGGAAGGCGCGCAGTTCGTCGGTCAACTGGGGCAACTGGTCGCGTGACAGCGCGCGCAGTTCGGCGGGTGAGGTGATCGTGTCGAGCAGGGGGGAACTCATCAGAACGTCCGTTCGACGATGTAGTCGGTCAGTTCGTGGAGGCGGCGCGCAGCGTCGCCGAAGCCGGCCAGCGCTTCGTGCGCTTCGCGGCGCAGGTCGGCCGCCAGGGCTTTGGCCTGGGTGGCGCCGAGGATATTGACGTAGGTGGGCTTGTTCTGCGCGGCATCCTTGCCGGCGGTCTTGCCCAGGGTGGCGGTGCTCGCCTCGGCATCGAGGATGTCATCGACCACCTGGAACAGCAGGCCGACACGGTTGGCGAAGCGTGCCAGGCGCTCCAGCGCGTCCGGTGCCGCCTCGCCGCAATGTGCGCCGAGCAGCACCGCGGCGCGGATCAAGGCGCCGGTCTTGTGGATGTGCATGAACTCGAGCTCGCTGACGTCGAGCGCGTGGCCCACCGCGCCCAGGTCGATTGCCTGGCCGCCGGCCATGCCGCGCGACCCGGCCGCGTGGCCCAGCAGATGCACCATCTCGAGCTGGCGTGCCGGTGCTATTGCGGCAAGCCGCGTCGCAAGCAACTGGAAGGAAAGCGCCTGCAGCGCATCGCCGACCAGCAGGGCCGTGGCCTCGTCGAACTCGATGTGGCAGGTCGGCTTGCCGCGCCGCAGGACATCGTCGTCCATGCAGGGCAGGTCGTCATGGACGAGCGAGTAGGCGTGGATCAGCTCCACCGCGACAGCCGGCGTTTCGAGCAGTTCGGGCGCCGCACCGAAGATTTCGCCGGCCGCGTGGCACAGCAGCGGACGCACGCGCTTGCCGCCGCCCAGCACGGAATAGCGCATGGCGGCGTGCAGGCGGGACGGCGCCACTCCGGCGGCCGGCAGGGCCTGGTCGAGTGCGGCTTCGCTGCGCTGCTGGATGTGCGCCATCCAGGAAGGGAAATCCATCGCCGCGTCAGCTCCCAGCGTCCGCATTCGCGGAAAAGTCGCGCAGGCCCTCGCCCTCGAGGATGCGAATCTGCTGTTCCGCCGCCGCGAGCGTGTCGCGGCAATGCCTGAGCAGGCCGACGCCGCGCTGGTAGGCGTCCAATGCCTCCTGCAGGGGCATCTGTCCGGCTTCCATGGCGGCAACGATGGATTCCAGCGTCGCCAGTGCGGCTTCGAAGGAAAGCTCGTGATCGGCCGCCGGGGCGACTGCGGGGTTATCGGGGGATGTGGCCATGAGCGCTGTGCCGGCCGAACGAAGCGGCCAGTGCAAAACCGTAAAAATATCGCAAGGTGCGGCCCCCGGTCAAATTGGCTAGAATGGAAATGCCGGCTTTGGCCCGGCGCGCGGGCCTATCCGGGCGCGCGAATTTCACCCGTTTCCGGTTTCCGGGCTGACCATCTTGGAGGTTGGGAATCATGTCCGACGTCGGCTCCCTCGTGCAGCTATCGCCTGGAGT
>CAYTFA010000325.1:0-3171 GCA_964436755.1 uncultured Rhodocyclaceae bacterium
ATCGACCTAGCTGTTTTTGTATATCCTAATATGCCGATATCACTGCGGCTTAGGATCGACACCCGGCTTGGCATTCCGGGTGCTTCCAGGCAAGCACTGGCGCGGGGCGGCAACTCGTAGAGGCGCCCCGCGCTTCTTCGCCGGCCCGAGCCGGCTTGGGCGCTATTCCATCGCTTCGTAGAGCGGAAGCGTAAGGAACTCGGGGTAGTCCGGGGTCAGGCTCATCTTGTCGAAGATGACGGCGGCCTGCTCATAGGTTGCGGTTTGCTCGCCGTTGGCGGTCACGGTGGCTTTCACCTTGGCGAGTTCCTCGGCGATGAAGCCGCGCACCATTTCGGCAGTCACCTTGCGTCCATCGTCGAGCTTGCCTTTCGGCGAAACCACCCATTGCCAGACCTGAGAGCGGCTGATCTCCGCGGTTGCGGCATCCTCCATCAGGTTGTGGATGGGCACGCAGCCGTTGCCGGCAAGCCAGGAGCCTAGATAGTGGATGCCGACGTTGACGTTGTTGCGTACGCCAGCTTCGGTGATCGGCTGTTCGGGCTGGAAATTCAGCCAGTCCTTGGGTCCGAACGTATCGGTGCGCTGTTTTCCCCACTGATTGGGCTTGTCACCGAGTACCTTGACGAACTCTTCCATGGCGATGGATACCAGCCCGGGATGGGCCACCCAGCCACCGTCGTAGCCATCATTGGCATCGCGGGTCTTGTCGTGGCGGATGCCGGCCAGTGCCTTCTCGTTGGCTGCCGGGTCGTTCTTGATCGGGATCAGCGCGCTCATGCCGCCGATCGCCGGGGCGCCGCGCTTGTGGCAGGCCTTCACGAGGGCGAGGGCGTAGCTGCGCATGAACGGGACTTCCATGGTGATCGCGCCGCGATTGGCGAGGCAGAAGTCGCGATTCTTCTTGAACTTCTTGATGCAGGAAAAGATGTAATCCCAGCGCCCGGCGTTGAGCCCGGCCGAGTGCTCGCGCAGTTCGTAGAGGATCTCCTCCATCTCGAAGGTGGCGAGAACGGTTTCCACGAGCACGGTCGCCTTGATGGTGCCGCGCGGCATGCCGATATGGTCCTGGGCCATGCAGAAGATGTCGTTCCACAGGCGGGCTTCGAGGTGGCTCTCCATTTTCGGCAGGTAAAAGAACGGGCCGGCACCGCGGGCCACCTGTTCCTTGGCGTTATGGAAGAACACCAGGGCGAAATCGAAAATGCCGCCGGAAACGCGCTGGCCATCGACCGTGACGTGCTTCTCGTCAAGGTGCCAGCCGCGCGGACGAATCTGCAGGGTGGCGATCTTGTCGTTGAGCTTGTATTCCTTTCCCGCTTCGTTGGTGAACGTGAGCTTTCGTCGAATGGCATCGAACAGGTTCACCTGGCCCTGGATCTGGTTGAACCAGTTCGGGCTGTTGGAGTCCTCGAAGTCCGTCATGTAGGAGTCGGCGCCCGAGTTGTAGGCGTTGATGATCATCTTCTTTTCGACCGGGCCGGTGATCTCCACGCGGCGACACTCCAGGGCCTTCGGCAGCGGCGCAATCTTCCAGTCGCCTTCACGGATGTGCCGGGTTTCCGGCAGGAAATCGGGCATCTCGCCGGCGTCGATGCGTGCCTGGCGCGCGACGCGTGCCTTGAGCAACTCCTTTCGCCGCGCCTCGAAGCTGCGGTGCAGCTTGGCGACGAATTCAAGGGCATCCTTGGTCAGGATTTCGTCGAAACGGGGATGGATGGGTGCATTGACTTGCACGCCGGCGGGCAGCGAAAGAGCCATGGGAATCTCCAAGTGGTCAGGGCATCGAAATCAGTGTATTCCTTAACTTTGTGGAAGATAATGTCCGCAATTCGCAATTCATTACATACCGCAAGTACATAATGAGCAGGCTTAAGGAGCTGGAAGCGTTCGTGCAGGTCGCCGGAAAGGGGTCGCTGACCGCGGCGGCGGCGGCTGAAGGCGTCACACCGGCAGTAATCGGTCGCCGCCTGGATTCCCTCGAGGACAGGCTTGGCGTGCGCTTGTTGACCCGCACGACGCGAAAACTGACCCTGACGCAGGAAGGATCCGCCTTCCTCGAGGATTGCCAGCGAATCCTCAACGATCTTGCAAACGCGGAAGCGCAAATCACCCAGGGAAGCGCCCGGGCCAGCGGTCACCTCAAGGTGACTGCACCAGCCGGATTCGGCCGCAAGCACGTGGCGCCGTTGCTGCTCCAGTTCCTGCGAACCCATCCGGAGGTGAGCGCCAGCCTGGATCTATCCGACCGCACCGTCGACCTCGTCAGCGAAGGCATCGACTGCGCTGTGCGTCTGGGCGGGCTCGTTGACTCGAGCCTGGTTGCGGTCCGTCTCGGCGAAATGAGGCGCATGGTGGTCGGCAGCCCCGCCTATTTCCAGCTTCGCGGCGTGCCGCGGACTCTTGACGACCTGGCGCGACACGATTGCCTGGCGTTGGTGACGCAGTCCGGATGGGACTTCGTGTCTGGAGGCAAGCCGGTCCACTTCAAGCCACCCGGCCGCTTCACCTGCAACGATGGCGCCGTTCTCCACGATTGGGTGCTTGCCGGCATGGGGCTGGCGTGGCGTTCGGTGTGGGAGGTCGGCGAGGACTTGCGCTGGGGGCGGCTCGTTTCGGTGCTTGACGACTACGCCACGCCGCCCGTGGGCATTCATGCGGTGTTTCCGCAAAGGCGCCACCTGCCGCTGCGCGTTCGGCTGTTCATCGACCTGCTCAGGGAAAACTATCGGCGCCCCGACTACTGGGACAAGGCCGAGTGACTCCTCAGCCTAATCCTGGGACTACTGGGGTAAGTGCGGCTATGGACCCGAAAAAAGAACAGGCCGCGCGGCGGAATGCGGCGCGGCCTGATCGAACGTATCCCGCGAGGGAGGTTCCGCTTGCTTAGTGGAACTGCTCTTCTTCCGTCGAACCGGTCAGGGCCTTGACGCTCGACGATCCACCCTGAATCACGGTGGTAACGTCGTCGAAGTAGCCGGCGCCAACCTCCTGCTGGTGCGAAACGAAGGTGTAGCCGCGATCGCGGGCAGCGAACTCCGGCTCCTGCACCATGTTGACGTAGTGCTTCATTCCCTCGCCGCGTGCGTAGGCATGCGCAAACTGGAAGGTGTTGTACCAGTTGATGTGGATGCCGGCCAGCGTGATGAACTGGTACTTGTAGCCCATTGC
>CAYTFA010000326.1:0-3168 GCA_964436755.1 uncultured Rhodocyclaceae bacterium
GACCCGCTATCATAGCGTTATGAAACTCGCTCCGCTCGCTCTGGCGACGATCCTGGCCATGGGCGCCGGCGTCTGGACGCTGCCGACAGTCGCCGAAGGCCTGCCCGACCTCGGCGAGGCGGCACAGGCCGAGATGTCACCGGCCGCCGAGCGTCGCATCGGCGAGTCGGTGATGCTGGAGATTCGCCGCGACCCGGCTTGGCTGGACGATCCCGAGATCAACGGGTACCTGAACCGGCTCGGCGGGCGGCTTGCCGCGCAAAGCGAGGAGTCGCGCCAGGAATTCGAATTCTTCGCGCTCAAGGACCCGATGCTCAACGCCTTCGCGCTGCCGGGCGGCTTCGTCGGCGTGCACACGGCGCTGATCCTCTCCGCCGCCTCGGAATCGGAACTGGCCTCGGTGCTCGCCCACGAGATATCCCACGTCACCCAGCACCATATGGCGCGCCTGGTGAACAAGGCGGGGCAGGGCCAGGTGGCGAGCATGCTGGCGATTGCCGTGGCCATCCTTGCCGCGCGCAGCAGTCCGGATTTCGCCGCCGGTGCCGCGCTGGCCGGGCAGGGTGTGGCGATCCAGAACCAGCTTAACTATTCGCGCGACTTCGAGCGCGAGGCCGACCGCATCGGCCTTGGCCTGCTCGAACGCGCCGGTTTCGACATCCGCGGCATGAGCGCCTTCTTCGGCCGCCTGCAGAAATTCGGTCGTCTCTACGAGAACAGCGCCCCGGGCTACCTGCGTACCCACCCGCTCACCACCGAGCGGATGTCCGACATGGACAACCGCATCCATGCCCGACCCTATCGGCAGGTGCCGGACTCGATCGAATTCCAGCTGGTGCGCGCCAAGCTGCGCGCCCAGGAAGGCACGCCGCGCGACGCCGTGGTCGACGCCGAGTCCCGCCTTAAGGACCGCAGCTTCGCCGGCTCGGAAGTCGCTGCACGCTACGGCCATGCACAGGCGCTGCTGCGCGACGGCCGCCTCGACGCCGCCGAGCGCGAGGTGGCCGAACTGCGCCGGCTCAAGGCGATCTCGCCGATGATCGAGACCCTCGCTGCGCACGTGCGCCAGCGGCAGGGCGACCTGGCCGGCGCCACGCGCATCCTGCGCGCCGCCCAGCAGCGCTATCCTCAGGAGCGTGCGGTCGCCTACGATCTCGTCGAGGTGCTGCTCGAAGCGCGGCAGCCGGCCGAAGCCCTTAAGCTCACCGAGGACGACTTGCAGAACTATCCATCCGATGCCCGCATGCACGCCCTGCAGGCAAAGACCTACGCCCTGCTCGGACGGCACCTGCAACAGCATCGCGCCCAGGGCGAGGCCTACGCCCTGCAGGGACAGATACCGCTCGCCGTCGAACAGTTCGAACTCGCCCAGCGCGCCGGGGACGGCAATTTCTACGAACAATCGCAGGTGGATTCGCGGCTGCGCGAGCTGAAGAAGCGCGTTGCCGACGAAGCCAAGGCAGGGCGTCCGAAGTGAACAACGCTACCCGCGCGCTCGCTTCGCCGCTGATCCTGCCGGGCGCAGAACCTTACTACCACCCGCTCGGCGACGAAACCGACGTGTTTGCCGCCGCAGCGCGCTCGTGCCTGCCCGTGATGCTCAAGGGACCCACCGGCTGCGGCAAGACGCGCTTCGTCGAGCACATGGCCTGGCGCCTGCAGCGGCCCCTGGTCACCGTTGCCTGCCACGACGACCTGACGACGGCCGATCTCGTCGGCCGCTACCTGATCCTCGGCGACGACACGGTATGGCTCGACGGCCCGCTGACTGCCGCCGTGCGCGCCGGCGCGATCTGCTACCTCGACGAAGTGGTCGAGGCGCGCAAGGACACCACGGTGGTCATCCACCCGCTGACCGATTCGCGCCGGGCGCTGGTGGTGGACAAGCGCGGCGAATACCTGCCGGCGCCGCCCGGCTTCATGCTGGTGGTGTCCTACAACCCCGGTTACCAGAGCGTGCTCAAGGAAATGAAGCCCAGCACGCGGCAGCGCTTCGTTGCCGTCGATTTCGATTACCCGGCGCCCGAGGTCGAAGCCGCCGTGGTCGCCCACGAAGGCGGCGTCGATACCTCGATGGCGGCGCGGCTGGTCAAGCTCGGCGGTCTGACGCGCAAGCTGAAAGGCGCCGGTCTCGACGAAGGCGCCGGCACGCGCCTGCTGGTGCATGCGGCGCAGCTGATTGCGCGCGGCATGGCACCGATCGCGGCCTGCACCGCTTCCATCGCGCGGCCGCTGGCCGACGAGCCGGACACCCGCGCGGCACTCGACGACCTGATTCGCGCCGTCTTCTGAAACGGCGGGCGGGTGCCATGAGCGAGCGCAAGCTTTTTGTGCACGAACTCGAATCCCGGCTCGACGAACTGCTGCTGCTGACGCTGCGCCAACGTTCGCCGACGCTGGCGGCGCGCCAGCTCGAAGACCTGCCGCGGCCGGCGCAGGAGCGGGTGCTGCATTGGGTGGGTGTCGCCGCACAGAATTCGAGCGAACTCGGCTGGCTGCTGGCGGCGCTGGCGGCCGGTCCCGCGGTGTCGCTCGGACAGCGCTTCGACGAATGGGCGAGGGCGGGGCTGGCGGCCTACGACGAGGGTGGCCTCGATGCGGCGCGCGTCGCACTGGCGCGGGCCGCTGAGGATCTGGCGCTGGCTGGTGACGGGCTGCCGCGCGACGCCGGCTTTGCCGAGATCGAGGGCCGCGTCAGCCGCTTCATCCAGGCCCTGCACGGCCGTCCCTTGCGCTTGGCCAGTGCGCCGCGCGCCTGGACCGACGGCGAGACGCTGTGGCTGCCGGTGCGCATCGACTCCGCTCCTGACGCTGAAGGCAACCGGCGCCGCTACACCCTGCTGGCGGCCCAACTCTGGGCCCAGGCACGCTTCGGCAGTTTCAATGTCGATCCCGAACCGGAACTTGCCCATTGGCAGGATCGCGACGCGGCGCTGGCCTGGTTCGCGCTGTTCGAATCCATGAGACTGGAGGCGCGCCTCGACACGGAGCTGCCCGGCATCGCCCGCGAGATCCGCGCCTGGCGCGGTCCCTGGCCGTCCGATTTGGCCGCCGCGGCGGCCGACCTGGCGCGCGCCGATGCGACGGCCGCCGACAGCCTGGAATGGGTGGCGCGACAGCGTGCCGGGCTGGCCGATTCTCGACCGGACTTCCCGCTGCTGACCGGCT
>CAYTFA010000327.1:0-3156 GCA_964436755.1 uncultured Rhodocyclaceae bacterium
TCCCGCGCGGGCGGCTGGCGCGCCGCATCGGCGTGCCCTTCGCGCACGTCGACGCGCCCAGCGACTTCGGCTTCGTCATGCACAACGCCGTGGACATCGACCTCGACGCAAGCGGCGCACGCTACCGCGAGCTGCATGCGGACTGGCCGGGCCGCGTCGCCGGCGAGGCCGCCTGGCTGCGCGACCAGGGTGTCGACGCCGTGCTTGCCAACGTGGCCTACCTGCCGCTGGCGGGTGCTGCTGCGGCCGGCATTCCCGCCTTCGCGCTGAGTTCGCTTAACTGGGCCGACCTGTTTGCCCACTATTTCAGGGACGCCGGCTGGGCGGCGCCCATCCATGCCGAGATGCGTGCCGCCTACGCCGGCGCCCGTGCCTTCCTGCACCTGGCGCCGGGATTGCCGATGGCGGATCTGGCCAACGGCATCGCCATCGGGCCGGTGGCGCGCGTCGGCCACCGCGACCGCGAACCCTTGGCGCGGGTCCTCGGCCTCGACCCGACGGCGCGCTGGCTGCTGCTGGCGATGGGCGGCATGCCCTTCCCGCTGCCGGTCGCCGACTGGCCGCTGCGCCCGGACTGGACCTGGCTGTTGCCCGACGTTGCGGGCGATGTACCGGCGCGCCCGGACGTGCGTGTCGTGGACAGCGCCGCGGTCGATTTCAGCGACCTTCTGGCCAGCGCCGATGCGGTGGTGACCAAACCGGGCTACGGTACCTTCGTCGAGGCGGCCTGTGCCGGCGTGCCCATCCTCTACGTCGAGCGCGACGACTGGCCGGAAACCCCCCATTTCGCCGCCTGGCTGGGCCGCCATGCCCGCGCCGCGGCGGTCAGCCGCGAGCAGATCCGCTCCGGGGCCCTGGTGGAGGCACTCGAAGGGCTCTGGCGCCGGCCGGCACCGCCGCTACCCCGTGCCAGCGGGGTCGAGGAGGCCGCGTGCTGGCTTGCCGGACACCTGCCCGCGGCCGCGTGAGCCTGTAGCGGGGTGCCGGCCGGGGCCGGGGAAGCCATTGACAACAAGGGCGAAGCGTATAGAATGCGCGCCTTTCCCGTTCCAGGAATTACCGAAATGCCCGGCATCCGCGTCAAGGAAAACGAGCCCTTCGAAGTAGCCATCCGCCGCTTCAAGCGCGCCATCGAGAAGACCGGCCTGCTCACCGAACTGCGCGCCCGCGAGTTCTACGAGAAGCCCACTTCGGAGCGCAAGCGCAAGGCCGCTGCCGCAGTCAAGCGCCACCACAAGCGCATCCGCAGCCAGCTGCTGCCGCCCAAGCTGTACTGATCGGCCGGCGCCCCGGCGCCCGCCCTGCAGCACCCCCGTAAAAACCGCCGCAAGGCGGTTTTTGTGTTTTTCCAAGGAGCGAACATGAGCCTCGAGACCCGCATCGACGACGACTGGAAGGCCGCCATGAAGGCCGGCGACAAGGCGCGCAAGGATGCGCTTTCCCTGCTGCGTGCCGCCATCAAGCAGAAGCGCGTTGACGACCAGGTCGAGATCACCGACGCCATCGTGGTCGCCGTCATCGAGAAGATGATCAAGCAGCGCAAGGACTCGATTGCCCAGTACGAGGCAGCCAAGCGTCAGGACCTCGCCGATGCCGAGCGCTTCGAGGCCGAGGTGCTCGCGGGTTACATGCCGCAGGGCCTGTCGGCGGCCGAGGTCGAAGCCATCGTCGTCGCCGCCATTGCCGAGTGCGGGGCGCAGGGCCCGGCGGCGATGGGCAAGGTGATCGGGCTGGTCAAGCCGAAGGTCGCCGGCCGCGCCGACATGGGCGAAGTGTCCAAGCTGGTCAAGGCCAGGCTCGCCGCGTCCTGAGCCGGGTCGGCCGGCGCCGGCGCGGCGCATAATGTCAGCGTGATCCCCGAGAGCTTTGTCCAGGAGCTGCTGGCCCGCGTCGACATCGTCGACGTGGTCGAGCGCTACGTCACGCTGAAGAAGGCCGGCGCCAATTACAGTGCCTGCTGTCCCTTCCATTCCGAGAAGACGCCTTCGTTCACCGTCAGCCCCTCGAAGCAGTTCTACCATTGCTTCGGCTGCGGCGCGCACGGCAGCGCCATCGGCTTCCTGATGCAGCATGCCGGCATCGGCTTCGTCGAGGCGGTGGAGGACCTGGCGTCGTCCGTCGGCATGCAGGTGCCGCACGAGGAGCGCAATCGGGCCGAGCGCGCGAAGAAGGCGCCGCTCACCGAGCTCATGGCGCGCGCAACCCGCTTCTACCGCGAGCAGCTCAAGGGCTCGCCGAAGGCCATCGACTACCTCAAGGGGCGCGGACTCACCGGCGAGATCGCCGCCCGGTTCGGCCTCGGCTACGCGCCCGACGGCTGGCAAGGGCTGGAGAAGGTGTTTCCCATGTACGACGATCCCGCGCTCGCCGAGTGCGGGCTGGTGATCGTCAATGAGCAGGGGCGGCGCTACGACCGCTTCCGCGACCGGGTGATGTTCCCCATCCAGGACCAGCGCGGCAACGTGATCGGCTTCGGCGGACGGGTGCTCGGGCAGGGCGAGCCGAAGTACCTGAACTCGCCGGAGACGCCGCTCTTCGAGAAGGGCCGCGAGCTCTACGGCCTGACCCAGGCGCGACAGGCGATCCGCGACAGCGATACCGTGATCGTGGTCGAGGGCTACATGGACGTCGTTGCGCTGGCCCAGCACGGCGTTGCCAATGCCGTGGCGACGCTGGGAACCGCCTGCACCCCGGCCCACGTGCACAAGCTGCTGCGCCAGGCATCGAAGGTGGGGTTCTGCTTCGACGGCGATGCGGCAGGGCGCAAGGCCGCCTGGCGCGCCCTTGAAGCCAGCCTTGACCAACTGGCCGACGACAAGTCCGCCGGCTTCCTCTTCCTGCCCCCCGAGCACGACCCGGACAGCTACGTGCGCGCCGAGGGCGCGGACAACTTCCGTCGGCTCGTCGCCCATCCGACCACGCTCACGGAATTCCTGCTGCGCGAACTCAAGTCCGGTGTCGACCTGGCGAGCGCCGAGGGGCGCGCGCGCCTGGTGCACGAAGCCAAACCGCACCTGCTGAAGCTTTCCGCGCCGGTGCTGCGCGTACAGCTGGTGAAGGCCGTGGCCGAGGCGGCGGAGCTGACCCAGGCCGAAGTGGAGACGCAATGCGGGCTGGCGCCGGCCGCGCGCGGCCGGCCGGCACCGCCGGCGCCGA
>CAYTFA010000328.1:0-3130 GCA_964436755.1 uncultured Rhodocyclaceae bacterium
CGCCTTGCCTTGGCAAGGCCCCGCTCAGGGAGGTGAAGCGGGAGATGCGTCGGGCGAGCGCCCTCTGTCATCTACGGTCTATGATAGGTGTTCTACACAAAAGTTCAATCCGCCAGCCACAAAAATTCGGGACCAAGACCATGATTCAAAAGGGACTATTTCCTTCCACACGCATGCGCCGGATGCGTCGCGACGAGTTTTCCCGGAGGCTGATGCGCGAGCATGTGCTCACTGCGGCCGATCTGATCTATCCGGTCTTCGTCCTCGAAGGCGCGGGACGGACCGAGCCGGTGGCGTCGATGCCCGGTGTCGAGCGGGTCACTTTGGACCGCCTGCTGCCGGTCGCGGAAGAGGCCCTCAAGCTCGGCGTTCCCGCAATGGCATTGTTTCCGGTGATCGACACAGCGAAGAAGTCGCCCGGTGCGGAGGAAGCCTGGAACCCGGAGGGCTTGGTACCGACAGTAGTGGCACGACTGAAGCGCGAATTCCCCGAACTCGGCGTCATCACCGACGTTGCGCTTGATCCCTACACCAGTCACGGGCAGGACGGCCTGATCGACCCTGACGACCCGCGCGGTTATGTGATGAACGACGAAACGCTGGAAGCCTTGGCCAAACAGGCGCTGTGCCACGGCCGCGCCGGCGCCGATGTGGTGGCGCCGTCAGACATGATGGACGGCCGTGTCGGCCGCATCCGCGCCACGCTCGACGCCGAGAAACTGATCTACACGCGCATCCTGGCCTACTCGGCGAAGTACGCATCGAGCTTCTACGGCCCTTTCCGCGATGCCGTCGGTTCGGCGGGCAATCTCGGCAAGGGGAACAAGTACACCTATCAGATGGACCCGGGCAACGGCGACGAAGCGCTGCGCGAAGTCGCCCTCGACATCGAGGAGGGTGCGGACATGGTGATGGTCAAGCCGGGCATGCCCTACCTCGACATCGTGCGCCGGGTGAAGGACGCCTTCGGCGTGCCGACCTACGCCTACCAGGTCAGCGGCGAATATGCCATGCTCAAGGCGGCCGCGCAGAACGGCTGGCTCGATCACGACGCCGTGATGCTCGAGGCGCTGCTCTGCTTCAAGCGCGCGGGCTGCGACGGCATCCTGACCTATTTCGCGCTGGACGCAGCCGCGCTCCTCAGGAACTGAAGCGCTGGAAAGGGCGGGAGGACCGGCCTTGGATACGTTCCGCTGGAACTCGGTCTTCGAAACCGGGCTCGACGAGATCGACAACCAGCACCGCCGCCTCGTCGAACTGCTCAACGAACTCAGCCGCAACATCGATAGCGCCCGGCCGGAAAGCATCGACCGCACCCTGCGCGAACTGGCGGACTACACCGTTTACCACTTCGCCAGCGAAGAGCGCTTCATGGACCTGCACCATCTGGCGCCGGAATTCTGCAACCGCCACCGTGCAACCCACGCCAAGTTCGTCGCCCAGGTCACCGAGTGGATCGACGAAAGGAAGCATGAGCAGCACTTGGAACCGCGCCGGCTCCTCGACTATCTCGCCAACTGGCTGATCTTCCATATCCTGGGTGACGACCGCGCGCTCGGCCGGCAGGTCGCGGCCATCAAGCGCGGCATTTCCGCCCAGGAGGCTTTCGCCTCCGACCGGGCTTCCGACGATCCGCGCACCGAAATCCTCCTCGGTGCGCTGCATCGTCTGTACGCCGGACTCATGGAACGCAATGACATGCTCGTCGCTGCGCAGAACTCGCTGGCGGCGCTGAACGCGTCCCTCGAGGAACGGGTAGCCCAGCGCACCACGGAACTCGCCGAGGCCAATCGCCGCTTGCAGGAGGAGCAGCAGGCGACGCTGGAAGCGGAGAAGATGGCCTCGCTCGGCCGACTGGTGGCCGGGTTTGCCCACGAACTGAATACGCCGGTGGGCGTCGCGGTCGGTGCCGCCTCGCAGGTGCGCGACATCGCCGTGGATCTCGGCCGCATGCTGGAGCGGGAGGAAGTGTCCGAGGACGAGATCCACGAGGAACTCACGTTGCTCGACGAGGCGACGACGCTGGCCCTTTCAAACCTGCGGCGTGCCGCCGGCATGGTGCAGAGCTTCAAGCGCACTGCCGTCGACCAGGCATCGGAAGCCGAACGCGAATACGACCTCGACGAGGTGATCGACGATGTGGTGAAGGCGTTGCACAGCGAATTCAAGCGCACGCCGGTCCGGATCGAGCAGCAGTGTCGGGCGGGGCTGCGCCTCTATGGTCCTCCGGGCATACTCGTGCAGCTGCTGACCAACCTGATGCAGAACAGCCGCATCCACGCGTTCGCCGACGGCAGCCGGGCCGGGACCATACGCATCGAAGCGGAAGCCGACGCCGGCCGGGTGCGCATCGTCTATTCCGATGACGGGGCCGGCATGGACGGCGCAACGCTGCGCCGCGTCTTCGAGCCCTTCTTCACCACCCGGCGCGGCAGCGGCGGTAGTGGACTCGGGCTTTACATCGCCTACAATCTGGTGACGCGCGGCCTGGGCGGTACGATTGCCTGCGACAGCGCGCCGGGACGAGGCACCCGCTTCGCCATCGAATTCCCACGACGCTCGGCAGCAATGCCGGAATGACCGCATGAAGATCGTGCGCAAGATCGCCGCCGCGGGAGGCGCCAACCGCGCCTCGCCGTGGAAGGTACTGGTCGTCGACGACGAGCCGGACATCCGCCAGCTGACGTCGCTCAACCTGCGCGGCTTCGAGTTCGCTACGCGCAAGCTGCAGCTTATCGAAGCCGGCTCGGCCGCGGAGGCGCGCGAGCGGCTGCGCGAGCACCCCGACATCGCGCTGGCCCTGGTCGACGTGGTCATGGAAACGGACGATGCCGGGCTGCGGCTCGTTGAGTACATACGGCGCGAACTCGGCAACGACATGATGCGCCTGGTGATCCGCACCGGCCAGCCAGGGGTCGCACCCGAACGGTATGTCATCGAGAACTTCGACATCGATGACTACAAGGACAAGACCGAGCTGACGGCGCAGCGCCTTTATACCTCGGTACGCAGCGCGCTCAAGGGCTATCGCGACCTGCAGACAATCGAGCTCAACCGGCAGGGGCTGAGCCGGATCCTGGCGGTGACCCCGCAGCTCTATAACCTGCGCCACGACAACCTCGAGGAGTAC
>CAYTFA010000329.1:0-3119 GCA_964436755.1 uncultured Rhodocyclaceae bacterium
CGCCGAAGGACTTGAGCCCCTTTTCGACCCTGAGGTAGATGTAGCGGCCGACGTCTGCCTCGAACTTGAACCCGTGTTGCGCAACATGCTCGCGTTCGGCGGGAATCGCCTTCAGCTGGAGCGCCTGCGACTGCTTGAGCAGTCCCTCGCCGACGGCGCGCACGTCGCCCCAGTGGTAGGGGTGCTTGCGCTGGTCCGCCGGGGTTTCAGGGTTGAATTCGGGCAGCACCCAGGCGCTGACTTTCCGCCGCATCTCCTGCTCATGCACCGGCGCGGATGCCTCCAGGGTCAGTACCTGCTCAGGCTCGAAGCGCTCGTTGTTGACCAGGGCCATGTCGGCACCGTTCATGCGCAGGCTAAACAGTCCCGGCACCGGGACACGCTGCGTCAGTTCCGCGACACTGCCCGGTCCGCCCTTTTGCGCCCTGACGCCGGCCGCCAGCTTGAGATCGACGAAACTGTCTTTGCCTGGGATCGCGATCGGCGCCGAATGGACGAAGGCGGACAGCTTCTTCTTGTCGTAGCTCACCGTGAATGGCGTGTTCTCGCCGCCGACTCCCAGCACGCCTTCCTTCTGGCCTTCCATGCGTAGCAAGACGCGTTTCTCGAACTCCTCGGGCGCCACTGGGTGACTGAAGGCGAAGGCGACGATGGCCTTCTTGTGCGTGGGCGACACCGGGTCCTGGTAGAACTCGCCGCTCTTTACCGATGCAACGAAGGGCGCCGTGACAAACTTGAAGTCGTAATTCTCGATACGCAGGTTGTCGCTTAACAGCGACCGGTCCATGCGCACCTCATACTCCTGCCCCACGGGCCAGTCGGTCTTCGGCTCGAAGTTGAGCACACGATCGCCAACCCAGTGCCAGCGTCCTTCGAGCGCCGGCGTCAGCACGGGAAGCAAGGCCGGCGCCTTGTCTACTTGAGCCAGCGGCGCCGCTGCGGCCGAGAAGCGTACGATCAGCGGTGCTGAACGTGGATTGTCATCGGCATACGGCGTCAGCGCCGGCGCGGTGACCTCGTAGACCAGCAACTGCGGCCGTGGCATTTTCTGCCACAAATAGCCGCCAATCGCCGTCAGCGCGGCCACTGCGGCGATACCGACGATCCAGCGCTTCACCCGATGTGGATTCGCCCGTAGCCAGTCCCTTGAGGTGGTAGCGGCACTTCCCAGCAGCGTCAGCCAGTAGGGCGGGTTCCAGGACCAGCGGCCGAACAGTGTGGCGAAAACCCAAGCGAACAGACGCAACGGCAAACGCACCAAACGGAATAGTGCGCCCAGCAACGCCGCAAATCTCGAACCCATTCGTCAGAGCCTCTCCAACCGATCGCAGCGCTTCGCTGCAGTGCCGCTGTCATGATATCGACATCACGACGACGGAGCAACCTGGGCACGATAGTCGCTAGATCAGCAAGTACCGATTGGCCTCTTCCTGTCGCCGCAACGCGGCCAAGGCA
Organism: uncultured Rhodocyclaceae bacterium; assembly: GCA_964436755.1. Classification (GTDB taxonomy): domain Bacteria; phylum Pseudomonadota; class Gammaproteobacteria; order Burkholderiales; family Rhodocyclaceae; genus Sulfuritalea. Next base: position 1,456 of record CAYTFA010000329.1, read on the forward strand.
TCCTCCCGGCGGATGCGGACGACGACGACCAGCCAGTGGCGGCGATCGCGGCCGACCAGTTCCGGCAGGCTGAGCGTGGTCGCCTCCGGGTCCGGCGCATCCCGAATGACGCCCATCAGATCCACGGCGACCTCGCTCGACTTCAGGTAGAGGTGCTGCGGCGCCGCCCGCAGCCACTGGGCAAGCGCCGCCAGCACGGCTTCCGGGGCCAGCGCGGCAATCGCCCCGGCGAGGGCGGCGGCAGTGGCAGGTGTACGTTCCAGGCTCGCGGCAATGCGCGCATCGTCGCGCCGGGTGCGCCAACGGGCCAGCTCGGCGGCAAAGCCACCGGCAATGCCTTCGAGCGCCGCATCGCGCAACAGCACCCGCTGCGCGGCGTGCCCGGCCGCCAGGCGATCCAGCGTGTGGTCGGCAAAGTAGAGCAGGCGCTGGGCGATGCCGTGCTGCACCACCTCGCCACGTACGGCCAGCCCGCTGACGGCCTTCTCGCGCCGGCGCATGCCCAGCAGACCGAAGAATTCGTCGGCGCCGGCGTCGGCACCGGTGGCGAACCACGTGCGCACCGCGCGGCTGCGGCCCAGCATGGCCGCGACGTCGTCGGGGGCGCCGAACCTGGCATGCACCAGGGGATCGCTGCCGAACGCGGCGGCGTCGATATCGAGCGGACCCGGAATGTCGGCAGCAAGCGCGGCGCAGTGTTCCAGCGCGGCCGCCACGGCCGGAGCGATCCGCTGCTCCCAGCCGGCGACGACCTTCAAGCCCGGATCGACGGCATCGACGACGCGGGCCGCGGCCGCCCGCAGCGCGCCGTCGGCCACAGGGGGCGCCAGCCAGCGCGCAATCCCCGAAAACAGCCCCATACGCCTCCCCCGTAGAGCGCTATGCAGGCCTTTTACCACGGCTGCGGCCAAACCCGTGCGCCGTCGGGTAAGCTTGCGCCCTTTCGCAACCCGACCGACTCCGCATCATGGCTCAATATGTAATGTCGATGCTCCGCGTGAGCAAGATCGTCCCCCCCAAGCGCCAGATCATCAAGGACATCTCGCTGTCCTTCTTCCCGGGCGCCAAGATCGGCCTGCTCGGCCTCAACGGCGCCGGCAAGTCCACGGTGCTGCGCATCATGGCCCGCGCCGATACCGAGTTCGAGGGCGAGGTGCAGCACCAGCCCAACCTGCGCATCGGCTACCTGGAGCAGGAGCCCAGGCTCGACCCGGCCAAGACCGTGCGCGACGAGGTCGAGTCCGGCATGGGCGAGATCATGGAAGCCAAGGCCAAGCTCGATGAGATCTACGCCGCCTACGCCGATGAAAACGCCGACTTCGACAAGCTCGCCGAGGAGCAGGCGAAGTACGAGGCCATCATCGCCACCGCCGGCGCCGACACCGAGACCCAGATGGAGATCGCCGCCGACGCGCTGCGCCTGCCGCCCTGGGACGCGACGATTCAGAACCTCTCCGGCGGCGAGAAGCGTCGCGTGGCGCTGTGCAAGCTGTTGCTGTCCAAGCCCGACATGCTGCTGCTCGACGAACCGACCAACCACCTCGACGCCGAGTCCGTGGAATGGCTGGAGCAGTACCTGCTGCGCTTCCCCGGCACGGTGGTCGCCGTCACGCACGACCGCTACTTCCTCGACAACGCCGCCGAGTGGATCCTCGAACTCGACC
>CAYTFA010000330.1:0-3115 GCA_964436755.1 uncultured Rhodocyclaceae bacterium
TGACGATGCCTTCCTGCGCGTGGTCGAACACGCCGGCGGCGAGCTGAAGCCGTCCCCGGTTGCGGCGCAGGGTCCGGTTGGCCGTGGCCACCGCCCAAAGCGCGGCGAGCAGGGCGAGGATGATGGCGATAGCGCCACCGATGATGGCCTTGCCGTAGCGGCCCATGATGTCGCGGGCGGTTACGGGGAGTTGGGCATAGGGGCCCAGGCGGTATTCGATGAACAACTCGTGTACGGACTGGTAGTTTTGCGGCAGCGTCCAGCCGTGGATGGCTGCTGCTTTCGTCGCCGGGTGGTCCGGGGGCAGGCGCAGCAGGGCGATCAGGATGTCGCGCGCGAGTTCCTCGGAAACGTGGGCCGCCTTGGCAAAGGGCCAGTGCGGGTAAAGGCGAGTGCTATGGCGATAAGGGTAGCCCGGTGTTTGGCGCTCGCCGATTATCCGGACCTGGCCAATTTCGATCTTGCCGGCCGCGGCGAGCGATTCGAGCAGGTCCGAGCGGACGAACCCCACGTCGGCGCGACCGGAAAGCACCTCGGCCACGATCTTTTCCTGCGATTGAAGTTCGACAATGCTGCCGAGGTCCGTGGCCAGGTCGATGCCAACGGCGCGCGCTTCCGGAAGATGTACCTGCCACCCGGCGAATGCGGTGCGGTCGGGGATGGCCACGCGCTTGCCGCGAAGGTCGGCATAGCCCCGCAGGTCCGTCCGGTCGGCACGGGCGAAGGCTACACCGCCAAAGCGATCCACCGGTCCGTTCGGGCCGGCGATGCGCATGGTGGCAATGCGCGAAATGTTGCCGCCGGCTTCGAGGCCGACGTAGCTGCCGGTATTGGTGATGACGAAGTCGATGCGGCCGGCGGCAATGGCGGGTTCGAATTCGCCCAGCGTCAGGGGTACGACCACAAACTTGTAGGGCGCCAGAACGCGGTTGAGGTAGTCGGCGTGAGGCTGCCACTCGGCACGGGCCTGCGCCGCCCCACGGTAGGCAAGAACGCCGATGCGCAATGACGGGTTCGCCGCTGCCTGCACCGGCGGGGATGCCTCGGCATTCAGTGCCAGCCAAAGCCCGAACAACAGCGCTATTAGGTAGGAGATTCTCATTTTCTTGGCGCGCCCTGGCGATGGTACCCCATGTTCAGCCAGGTTCCCTAGTGCAGGGTGGATCCCTGCAATGGCCGGATAGAAGACAGTTCGATGGAAATGACCCGGCTGCCGAGCAGCGTGATCCGCCCCGGATGGCGATCGTTACCGGTATCGCTGTATTCGAACGTGTAGATGCGACGCAGGCGGAGGGTCCCTGCGTCGTCCCGATAGGGACCGATCCGCGCTATGGCGACGGTGTCATCGAGCAGCAGCAGGCCTTCGGCGCCGCACGCGGCGCGGGCGCGCGCCACGGCGCTCTCGCGCGCCTTCAGGCTGTCGAGCCAGAGCCAGGCGATGCCACCGAACAGCAGCAGGGCAAACACATCGAACACGTCCATGGCCCCATTTTCACCGGGGATGCGCCATACGGCAACGTGGCGGCCGGCCGGCGAGTGGGTTAAATTGGCGGCATGGACAGGCCCGATCCGGATCCCGACCACGGCGAGCGGTTGCCGCAAGCCGGTACGGCGGCATCGCGCCCTGCGCTCGCCGTCGAGATGCTGGCCGCCGCGGCAGGGGCGACGGCGGAAGACGGCATCTGGCTCGACGTGATCCGCAAGATGGACGAGGTCTACAACGACCTGCTCCAGTACGAAGTGGCCCTCGAGGAAAAGAACGCGCGGCTGGAAGACACCCAGCAGTTCATCTCGTCCGTGCTGACCTCGATGTCGGACATGCTGATCGTCTGTTCCCGTGCCGGCATCATCGAGAGCGTCAATGAGGCCCTGGCTTCCCTGCTGGGCGTCGACGCCGATGCGGTGGCCGGGCGCGCGGTCTTCGACCTGTTCGCCGACGATGATTCTCGCCAGCGCGCGGCTCGGCTGTTTTCGGGACCGTGCGACCACCCGGTCGAGGACATCGAAATCCAGTTGCGGGCGGCCAACGGCAGCGCCATTCCGGTTTCGCTGAACTGCACGCCGCGCTACAACAACGTCGGCAAGATGATGGGCCTGGTCATTACCGGCCGTCCCGTCGGCGAGCTCCGCCGCGCCTACCAGGCATTGCGGCGTGCGCACGAGGACTTGAAGACCACCCAGCAGCAGTTGATCCACTCCGAGAAGATGGCTTCGCTGGGCCGGCTGGTGGCCGGCGTCGCCCACGAGCTGAACAATCCGATCAGCTTCGTGTATGGCAACACCGTGGCCATGAAGCGGTATGCCGAACGTCTGGGCACGTACCTGGCTGCCGTGCACGGAGGCGCGTCGGATGCGGAACGGGCGAGTCTGCGCAGCGAACTTCGCATCGACCGCTTGCTCGATGACCTGCCGTCGCTGATCGAAGGAACCGTGGAGGGTGCCGAGCGCACGCGGGACATCGTCGATGCGCTCAAGCGGTTTTCCGCGGCGGACCGCGATGAACGTCGTTCATTCGACCTGGTCGAGGTTATCGAGCGTGCGGTGCAATGGGTCGGCAAGGCGGCGGCAAACCAGTTCGAGGTGACGCTCGACCTGCCGCCGGAACTTCCGGTAGCCGGCTCGCCGGGACAGATTCAGCAGGTGGTGATGAACCTGGTGCAGAACGCCGCCGATGCCACCGAGGGCGCGCGCGAGCGGCGCCTCCATATCAGCGGCAGCCGTGACGGTACCGCCGCCGTGGTTGAGTTTCGCGACAGCGGCCCGGGCATTCCCGCCGAGAACCTGGATAAAGTGTTCGATCCCTTTTTCACTACCAAGCCGGTCGGGCGCGGCACGGGTCTCGGTCTGGCGATCAGTTACGGCATCGTAGAGCGCCACGGCGGGCAGTTGAGCGTCGCCAACCATCCCAAGGGTGGGGCTCTGTTCCGCCTGCGCCTGCCCCTCGCCGGCGAATGAAGGCAGGCATCGATCCGGGCCGCATCGCGCTGCGGCTCACCTGCCGTGGCGATCGCGTGGCCGAAGTCGCGGTTGCCAGCGAACGACCGGCGGCCTCGGAGGTGTTGCGCGGGCTGGCTGCCGACGACGTGCCGCGCATGGTCCCGCTGCTGTTCGCCTT
>CAYTFA010000331.1:0-3104 GCA_964436755.1 uncultured Rhodocyclaceae bacterium
CCATGTCCTCGGTCTCCTCGCGGTTCATGCCGGCCACCGGCTCGTCGAGCATCAGTACGCGCGGCTTCATGGCCAGGGCGCGCGCCATTTCGACGCGTTTCTGCAGGCCGTAGGAAAGCGCTGCCACGGGCTGGTGGCGGATGTGGTCGATTTCGAGGAAGTCGATGATGCGCTCCTCGACCTCGCGCCGCAGCTCCATCTCTTCGCGCGCCGCACGACCGAAGTAGAGCAGCGCGTCGAGCACGCCGGTGTGCAGGTGGCAGTGGCGCCCGAGCTTGATGTTGTCGAGCACGGTCATGCCGCGGAACAGCGCGATGTTCTGGAAGCTGCGCGCCAGGCCCAGCTTGGCCCGGGCCGGCGGCGCCAGGCGCGCGATGTCGGCACCGTCGAAGCGCAGCGTACCGGCGGTGGGCCGGTAGAAGCCGGAGATCGTGTTGAACAGCGAGGTCTTGCCCGCGCCGTTGGGGCCGATGATGGAAGTGATCGCACCCGGCGCCACCTCGAAGCTGACCCCGTCGAGCGCCGTGACGCCGCCGAAGGACAGGCTCAGTCCTTCGACTTCGAGTATCGGTGCCGCCGCCTGCGTCTTCACTGCGCCTCCTATCCCCGCATCCCGAGCGACGCCTCGAGCTGCTTCACCAGCGCGAGAAGCCGCGGCCGCACCTCGGTGAGGAGAAACTCCTTCGACAGGGTAAACGAGGGCCCGCCGCAGTTTATCGCCATCGGCGGCAGCCCGCCGCCCGGGCGTAGCGGCACGGCGATCGCGTTCACGTCCGACTGCCACTCGCCGAAGGAGCCGACACAACCGGTGTCGCGGTACTCCTGCAGCGCACGCTCGATGCCCGCACGTATGGTCGGCCAGGCCACCTCGTCCAGTTCGCGCACGCGCTCCATGATGTCCTCGCGCTCGCGCTCGGGAATCGCCGCCAGGTAGGCACGCCCCATGGCCGTCGTCGCGATCGGAATGCGCGAGCCGATGTCCAGCGACAGCGTCAGCGCCGCGGAGCTGCGCGCATTGCCGACGTAGATCATCGACAGCCGGTCGCGGCTGCCGAGTGAGACCATCGACTTGGAGAAGTCGGCCAGCTCCTGCATCAGGGGCCGCGCCAGGTCGCGCACGTCCAGCCGTGCCAGCATGGCGCTGCCCAGCGCCAGGGTCGAGGTGCCGAGCCGGTACTTGCCTGTTTCCTCGACGAAGACCAGGTAGCCGAGCTTGGTCAGCGTGTAGGTGAGGCGCGAGACCGTGGACTTCGGCAGCTTGCAACGCTTGGCGATGTCCAGGTTGCCCAGCATCTTCTCGCCCGAGCTGAAGCAGGACAGCACGGCCAGGCCGCGCGCCAGCGCGGTGACGAAATGCCGGTCCTCCTTGCCCTTCGCCGAAAGCGGCTTGCGCGCAACGGCCTTGGCCGGCGCCGTCGCAGCGGGCTTGCGGGCGGCTTTCTGAACTGGCTTGCTCATCGCGCACCTCCCGTCGTTGCCGTGCAGATGCGCTCGCGCGCCGATCGGTATTCCGCCGCCAGTTGCGCCACCAGGTCGGCGACGGGCATCACCGCGTCGATCGAACCGACGCCCTGGCCGACGCCCCAGATGTCGCGCCAGGCCTTGGTGCGATCCGAGCCGAAGCTCATGCTGGTCTTGTCGCGCGGCGGCAGGTTGTCCGGATCGAGGCCCTGGGCGACGATGCTCGGGCGCAGGTAGTTGCCATGCACCCCGGTGAAGTACGGCGTGTAGACCACGTCGGCGGCGGTGCTCTCGAGGATCATCTGCTTGTACCCCGGCACCGCGTTGGCCTCCGGCGTGGCGATGAAGCGCGTGCCGATGTAGGCGAGGTCGGCGCCCATCGCCTGCGCGGCGAGGATCTGGTCGCCCCGCGTCATGGCGCCGGAGAGCGCGATCGGTCCGTCCCAGAAGCGGCGCACCTCGGACACGAGCACGAAGGGACTCAGCGTGCCCGCATGGCCACCGGCCCCCGCAGCGACGAGAATCAGCCCGTCGACGCCGGCTTCGATGGCCTTCTGCGCATGGCGCACGTTGATCACGTCGTGGAAGACGATGCCGCCGTAGCCATGGACCTCCTTCACCACGTCCCCCGGCGCGCGCAGGCTGGTGATGATCATCGGCACCTTGTGCTTGACGCACAGCGCGACGTCGTGGTCGAGGCGATCGTTCGAGTGATGGACGATCTGATTGACGGCGAAGGGCGCCACCTTGCGCGCTGGGTCCGCGCGCCGCGCCGCGTCCAGTTCGGCGGTGATGCGTGCCAGCCACTCGTCGAGCAGTTCCTTGGGCCGCGCATTGAGGGCGGGGAAGGAGCCGACGATGCCCGCCTTGCATTGCGCCAGTACCAGATCGGGCTGGGAGACGATGAACATGGGCGCGCCGATCACCGGCAGCGCTAGCGTGTCGTGCAGGATGGCCGGCAGGCTCATGGGCGGGTCCTCGCTGGGTTGCCGGGGCCGGACATGCGCCAGGCCGGAATGAGGGCCGCGGCATACACCGCGGCGATGACGAAGAAGCCTTCCTGCATCGGCTGAAGGCCGTGCACGGCGCCGAGCTGGCGCTCGCGCAGCTCGAGGAACAGCGCGATCAGGGTCACGCCCAGCGCGCCGCCCAACTGGCGGAAGAAGTTGATCGAGGCCGAGCCGGACGCTTCGCTGCCGTAGGGCACCAGGCGCAGGGCGCCGGCATTGAGACCGGGAATGACGAGACCGAGGCCGATGCGGCCGACGGCCACCCAGATCGCCAGCGTCCAGAAGCCGGTGCCCTGCCCCGACATGCCGATGAGGATCGCAGACAGCGCGAAGCAGGCGAGCCCCGCCATGGCGACGCGATTCGCCGGCAGGCGGTCGGCCAGGCGACCGGCGTACAGCAGGACCAGCGCCAGCACCACGCCGCCGGGAACCAGCATCGCCCCCGCCTGGTAGGCGGAAAACCCCAATCCGATCTGCGCGAACACCGGTGCCAGGTAAGTGGACCCGTAGATGCCGACGCCATAGGCCAGCGCCACCAGCACTGCCGCGCCGAAGCCCTGGGTGCGGAAGATGCGGAAATCCAGTAGCGGGTGCAGGGTGCTGCGCTCCCGGAGCACGAAGGCCAGCGCCAGG
>CAYTFA010000332.1:0-3104 GCA_964436755.1 uncultured Rhodocyclaceae bacterium
TCATTCCGATCTTCGGCACCCGGCAGCCGGAGCATCTCGACGACAACGCCGGGGCAGCCGACGTAACGCTCGACCCGAATACGGTCGCGCGGCTCGACGCGCTGATCAACCAACGGACCGTGGCGGGGCCGCGCTACAACGCGGCGACCCAATTGGAAATCGATACCGAGACGTACGGCGACTGAGCCGGACTGAAAGGAGGCAGGACATGGGCGGCAGGCAGAAGAAGGTGATTCCCGGCACCGTTTTGTTCGATGGTGACATGGCGCGCAAGGGCTACGCGCTCAACAAGATGTGCTTTTCCTTCAACTCGGCGGAGAACCGCGCCGAGTTCAAGGCGGACCCGGCGGCGTATTGCGACAAGTGGGGCCTGACCCCGCAGCAGAAGGCAGCGGTGCTGAGCCTGCAGGTGCTGGACATGCTGGCCGCCGGCGGCAATGCCTACTACCTGGCCAAGCTGGGCGGCATCTACGGGCTGGACATGCAGGACATCGGCGCCCAGCAGACCGGCGTGACCAAGGATGAATTCAAGGCGAAGCTCGTCGCCGCGGGGAGGAATTGAGATGGCGAAAATCGTCGGCGGCATCAACGTCACCCACGTGCCCTACATCGGGCGCGCAATTGCCAACAACCTGCAGCAGGATGCCTACTGGAAGCCATTCTTCGACGGCTTCCCGCCGGTGCGCGACTGGCTGGCCAAGGTCAAGCCGGACATCGCGGTGCTGATCTACAACGACCACGGCCTGCAGTTCTTCCTCGACAAGATGCCGACCTTCGCCGTCGGCGCCGCCGCCGAGTACCGCAATGCGGACGAGGGCTGGGGCATACCGACGCTGCCGCCTTACCTGGGTGACGAGGATCTGTCCTGGCACCTGATCGACAGCCTGATCGAGGACGAGTTCGACATCGTCACCTGCCAGGAGATGCTGGTCGACCACGCCTTCACCCTGCCGCTGGAACTCTTCTGGCCTGGGCAGCACCCGTGCCCCGTACGCACCGTGCCGATCAACATCAACACCGTGCAGTTCCCCCTGCCCAAGGCCGCGCGCTGTTTCAAGTTCGGGCAAGCCATCGGCCGTGCCATTGAGTCCTGGGACAGCGACGCCCGCGTCGTGGTGATCGGTACCGGCGGCCTCTCGCACCAGCTCGAAGGCAAGCGGGCGGGCTTCATCAACAAGGAGTTCGACTTGATGTTCATGGACAAGCTGGTGACCGATCCTCTCTGGGTGACGCGCTACTCGGTGCCCGACCTAGTCGAGCTGACCGGCACCCAGGGTGTCGAACTGCTCAACTGGCTGGCCTGCCGCGGCGCTCTGTCGGGCGACGTGACCAAGGTGCACGCCAACTACCACATCCCGATTTCCAACACCGCTTCCGGCCTGCTCGCCATGCAGGTCGCCTGACGATTACATTCCAACAGAGAGCCAAGCATGCGTACCAAAGTCTGCATCATCGGCGGCGGGCCCTCGGGCCTGCTGCTTTCCCAACTGCTGCACTTGAAGGGCATCGACAATGTGCTGCTGGAAAAGCACACCCGTGACTATGTGCTGAGCCGCATCCGTGCCGGGGTGCTGGAACACGGCTTCGCCGCGCTGATGCGCGAGGCGCAGTGCGGCGAGCGCATGGACCGCGAGGGCGAGATCCACCGCGGCTTCATCATCGCCCACGGCGGCAAGCAGAGCCACGTCGACCTGCACAAGTACAGCGGTGGCAACTCCGTGATCGTCTATGGCCAGACCGAACTGACGCGCGACCTGTACGACGCGCTCGAAAAGAGCGGCGGCAACCTGGTGATGGAGGCCGACGAGGTCCAGCCGCACGACCTCAAGAGCGCCACGCCCTACGTCACCTACCGCAAGGGCGGCCAGGAGCATCGCATCGATTGCGACTACGTGATCGGCGCCGACGGCTTCCACGGCGTCAGCCGCAAGTGCATCCCGGCCGACGTGCTGCGCGAATACGAGAAGGTTTATCCCTTTGGCTGGCTCGGCGTGCTGTCGCGCACCAAGCCGGTGTCGCCCGAGCTCATCTACGTCAAACACGAGCGCGGCTTCGCGCTGTGCTCGCTGCGCTCGCAGGTGCTGAGTCGCTACTACATTCAGGTGCCGCTGACCGACAAGGTCGAGGACTGGTCGGACGACGCCTTCTGGGCCGAGCTCAAGCGCCGCCTGCCGGCCGAGGTCGCCGGACGCCTCATCACCGGGCCCTCGATCGAGAAGTCGATCGCGCCGCTGCGTTCCTTCGTTGCCGAGCCGATGCGCTACGGCAACCTGTTCCTCGCTGGCGACGCCGCCCACATCGTGCCGCCGACCGGCGCGCGCGGCCTCAACAGCGCCGCATCCGACATCTATTACCTCTACCACGCGATGGTGGCGCACTACAAGAACGGCGACGACAGCGGCCTCGAAAACTATTCCGCCAAGGCCCTGGCGCGGGTGTGGAAGGCGCAGCGCTTCTCGTGGTGGATGACCACCATGCTGCATACCTTTCCCGACAGCATCGAGTACGACAGGAAGCTGCAGCAGACCGACCTCGAATACCTGTTTTCGTCCGAGGCGGCGCAAAGCTCGCTGGCCGAGAACTACGTCGGCCTGCCGTTCTAGCTTCTGTGCGGCGGCGCCCCGCGGGGCGCCGCCGGCGCGGCGCAGTGGTCCGTGGGCCTAACGTCGCGCCCGAAAGCGGGTGACTTTTTCGCCCGGATCGATTCCAATTGGGGCATAGTCGGGTTGCCGCGAGGCATGGTGGTGCACTCCAGCGACGGGCCGCACCACCGCCATCCGGGAAATCCACGACGAATGCCCAATCCAGTGAAGCCACGGCGCCAGCCCGGAAGCCTTGCCCGCGAACATCCATTGCGGGTGCTCAGCGTCATCCCGCCCATGACGCAACTCAACACGCCGTATCCGTCGACGGCCTACCTGACCGGGTTCCTGCGCGCCCAGGGCTTGGCCGCCGCGCAGGAAGACCTGGCGCTGGCGTTGGCGTTGCGCCTGCTGTCGCGCGATGGCCTGGGTGCATTGGGCGACCTCGTTGCGACGCTGCCGGAGGCCCGGCGCACGCCCTCGGTTGATGCCTTTGCCGCGCGGCTGCGGGAGTACATGGCA
>CAYTFA010000333.1:0-3091 GCA_964436755.1 uncultured Rhodocyclaceae bacterium
GCATCGGCTGCGGCTACTGCGTCACCGGCTGCCCCTTCAACGTCCCGCGCATCTCCAAGGAGGACAGCAAGGCCTACAAGTGCTCGCTGTGCTCGGACCGCGTGGCCGTCGGCCAGGCCCCGGCCTGCGCCAAGGCCTGTCCGACCGGCGCGATCCAGTTCGGCTCCAAGGAGCAGATGAAGGACTATGCCGACAAGCGCCTCGCCGACCTCAAGTCGCGCGGCTACGAGAAGGCCGGCCTCTACGACCCGCCGGGCGTGGGCGGCACGCACGTGATGTACGTGCTGCACCACGCCGACCGTCCCGAGTTGTACAGCGGCCTGCCCAACGATCCCGGCATCAGCCCGCTGGTCTCGCTGTGGAAGGGCTTCGCCAAACCGCTGGCGACGGTCGCCATGGCTGCCGTCGCGCTTGGCAGCCTGTTCCACTACGTCACCAAGGGGCCGAACGAGGTCAGCAAGGAACTCGAGGACGCGCTCGAGAAGGAGGAGTCATGATCCGCAACCCGAAAGACCTGCAGCGCTACACGGCCCAGGAACGCTCGAACCACTGGGTCGTCGGCATCTGCTTCATCCTGCTCGCGCTGTCGGGACTGGCCTTTTTCCATCCGGCCTTCTTCCCGCTCGCGCAGCTCTTCGGCGGCGGGGTATGGGCGCGCATCCTGCACCCGTTCATCGGCGTCATCATGGCCGTGTCCTTCCTCGCGGCCTTCCTGCGCTTCCGGAACCTGAATCGCATGACGCCGGCCGACCGGGAATGGCTCTCGCGGGCTCGCGAGATGGTCGATGGCAACGACCACAACATGCCGGAGCAGGGCAAGTACAACGGCGGCCAGAAGATGATGTTCTGGGCCATGTCGCTGTGCGTGCTGCTGCTGGCCGTCTCCGGCATCTTCCTCTGGCGGGCCTACTTCAACATGCCGGTGGGAATCGTGCGCCTCTCGGCGGTGGTCCACGCCGCCATCGCCGCCTTCATGATCGGCATCGTCATGGTTCACGTGTATGCAGCGATCTGGACCAAGGGCACCATTCGCGCCATGTGGTACGGCACGGTGACCCGTGCCTGGGCCAAGCAGCATCACCGCGCCTGGTATCGCGAAGTGACCGGCAAGTGAGCTGCGCCGCATAGCACCGTGTTAGTCTCCGCGGCCCGCGGGTAGTACCCGCGGGCCGTACTTTTTTGGGTTGCCCCATGAGCGCCAGTCAAGAAACCCCGATCATTCCGATCAAGTCCTCGTCCGAGCCGCCCGCCGTGCTGCTGCCGTCTGCCGACGTCTTCGCCGCACGAGCACAGCGCTTCGAGCAGCTGGCCACCGGCCACGCGCTCGGCGACTGGCTGCGCTTCCTCGCTGACGTGTCGCACGCCCAGCATGCGGCGCTGCAGTCGCTTCCGGCGCTTCCGCTGCCCGATGCTGCGGCGCGCGCGCAATCACACAAGCACCGCATGCCGCCGCTGCCGGCGCAATCCTGGCCGCGCGACCCCGCATGGCAGGAGGTGCTGAACCGGATTCTCGCCGCCGTCACCCCGGCGGCGCCCGAGCAGGCGCGCCTGGAGCTCGGACGCCTCGCAGCGATGCCTTTCGCGGCGCGCGAGGAACTGGCCGACCGCGTTCTTCACACCGAACTCTACGGGGACGACGCGATGCTGCTGCCCTTCGTCGGCGCCGCGCTGCAGGTGCTGTGGACGGCGCTGGCGCAGCGCACGCACGAGGACGCCGGCATCGCTGCCCTCGACGTCCCCGGCGTATGCCCATGCTGCGGCTTCCTGCCGGTGGCCAGCGTGATTCGCGGCGCCGGCGAGGTGAACAGCCTGCGCTACCTGCATTGCGCACTGTGCAACACGGAATGGAACCTCGTGCGCGTCAAGTGCGCCGCCTGCGATTCCACCGAAGGCATCGCCTACCGCCATCTCGAGGGAGTTGCGGTGTCCAACCCCGAAGCCGTACGCGCCGAGACCTGCGACGCCTGCAAGAGCTATCTCAAGATCGTCAATCCGGAGAAGGGCGGGCGCGATCCCGTCGCCGATGACCTCGCCACGCTGGCGCTCGACATCCTGATCGACGAGGCGGGCTACGCACGCGCCGGACCCAACCTGCTGCTCGCTCCCGGCGGCTGACGCCGCGCGACGCCGGCGGGCCTCAGTCGGGCTTGCGCGCCGTCAGCGTGACGAAGGACTTGAGCGTTCCGCCCGGCGCCGGGAACTCGTGAAACTCCTCGGCGAGCACTTCCCAGCCGGCAAACGCCTGGCGCAGTTCGTCGCGCCGGAAAAGACAGCGGTTGTCGCCGTCGAACATGGCGAGGAACGTGGTTCCTTCAACGAGCACATTGATCACGGCGATGCCGCCATGCCTGACCTTGGCCTGCAGCTCGGCAAGGCGCGCGCGCGCCGTAGCGCAGTCGAAGAACATCAGCAGGCCGATGGAGACCACGGCATCGAACTCGCCTTGCAGCACATGGTTGCGCAGGTCGGCCGCTTCGGCTTCGATCGCCAGTCCTTCGACGGCGGCTGTGGCGCGAATGCGGTCGATCGCCGTCTTGCTGCCGTCGAGTGCAACAACGCGACAGCCGCTGCGCGCCGCGGCTATCGCCAGGTTGCCCAGGCCACAGCCGTAATCCAGCACCCGGCCCGAAAGCCGCGGCAGCGCGGCCTCTTCGAATGGATTGAGGGCAAAGTCGCCAGCGGCAACCTGGTCGCGGAACTGGCTTTCGAAGAAACCGATGCTCACGCTCGACCGCCTCGGCTCAGCAGGTCGGCCACCAGCCGTTGCACGGCGGCACGTTCCCTTTCCGGCGCGAACAGAGGCGCGCGCCTGCTGCCCGCCTGCCGCAGGCGCGCGAGGAAGCCACTGCGCCGGCCCAGTGCGTCGCGACAGGCCACCAACAGGCTGGCCAGCGCCGCGGCGTCCCCCGGCTGGAACAATCCCGGCCAATCAACGCCGAGAAGGCCAAGGTTGCCGTCGATGCGCGAGGCCAGCACCGGTGTACCACTCTGGATCGCCTCGATTACGACATGGGCGCCCCCCTCCATGCGGCTGGCGTTGATGAGGACATGGGCGTGCTGGATGCGGCGCCGGGTTTCTTCGTGAGGCAGA
>CAYTFA010000334.1:0-3083 GCA_964436755.1 uncultured Rhodocyclaceae bacterium
CCCTGGCCGGCGCCGCTAGCCACTACACTCGCCTTGGCCAGATAGTTCATCTGGCCAGCGCCGATGTCGATGTCGCCAGCACCCGCCAGGCGCAGGAAAGGCGACTTCATCGCGAGGTCCTCGTTGTGCGCGACGCCGTTCGCGATCTTGAACGAGCCGGCCAGTTCCGAGAAGTCGGTCTTCTCGCCCGTCTTCGCCTGCTGCGTCGCGTCCTGTTTGCCGCCGAACTTCGCCTTGATGTCGCGCAGGCTCTGCGCCAGGTTGATGCCCTTGATCGCGCCGTCCTTGAGGCTTACCGACGCCGTGCCGCCCAGTGCCTTCTTCATCGCAGCAACGCTGTCGCCGCGACTGCCCACGTCGAGCGCGACGTTGCCACGGCCCTCGATCAGGTCCTTGTCGGCCAGGTCCTTCATCAGCGGGTTGATGCTCACACCAGCAAGGTTCTGCTTCAGCGCCAGCACGTTGCCGTTGGCGTCGAGGGCGAGGCTGCCGCTGGCCGTGCCCTCGTAAAGGCTGAGCGAGAGCGGGGCCACATCGAGCCTTCCGCCGGCCAGGCGCAGGTGCGCGTTGAGCTTGCTCAGCTTGAGGCGGGATGCCTGCAGGGCGCCGATACGGATATTGCCCATCACGTCGTGCCCCTTCAGCGCCGAGAAGTCGAGCTTGTCTTCCTTGGGCGCCTTCTCGGCCGCCGGCTTAGGCGGCAGGTATTTGTCGACGTTGAGCTGGTCGATATCGAGGTCGAATCCCAGGGCCAGCGGCGCAAACTTCGCCACGCGCAGCTTCGCGGCGATCTTGGACTCGTCGAACTGCGTGGCCAGGTCGAGCGCAGCAGTCTGCTGGGCAAGGTCGGCACGCAGGCTGCCAGCCAGCGGCAGCTTGAGCTGTTTCATCGGCATCTGCGGATGGGCGAGTTCGAGGCTGCCACTGAACTTGTCCAGAGCCACGCTCTGTGCGGCCGCATTCACCGCGACCGGTGACTCGAGCCTGGCCTTGACGGCGGCCTCGCCGGCCTTGGCATCGACGTCAACCGCAAACTTGCCGACCTTGACGGACTCGGCGTTGCCCTCGACGCCGGACAGCGTCAGCGTCGCCGCGAGGTTGCGGCCGCTACCGGCGAGCGTCGCCGCGAGGCGAATGGTCTCGCCGCCGGACTTTTCCGGCGACACGACGAGCTTCGGCGCGTCGAGCTTAAGTTCGAAGGCATCGGGGCCGCTCTTGCCTTTCGCGGCGAGGGTCACGGCCTCGGCCTCCAGCGAGTGGCGTGCGCTGTCGGCGCGAATGCGGCCGCTACCGAAGTCGAGGTTGGACAGCGTCGTCGTACTGCCGCTCTTCTCGTCGCGCCACGTGAACTGAGCGTTGCTCACCTTGATGCCGGCAATGTCCAGTTGCATCGGCGCTGCCGGCGCACCCGCGTCGCCCGCCTTGGGCGACCTGCCGCCGCCACCGATCAGGTCGGCGATGCTGAGCGTGCCGTCCTTCCGCTTTGCCACGGTGGCCTTCAGTCCGTCGATCTCGACGCGCTGCACCTGGACCTGCCTGGAGAGCAGCGGCATCACGGCAACCGCGACGCGCGCCGACTCGAGGGCGAGGAATTCCTGTTTGCTGCCGGCCTCGGAAACGGCGAGGCGGCCAAGGCGGATGCCGACATCGGGCCAGACCGACAGTTCGAGCCGGCCCGGCATGTCGAGCGTGCGCTGCTTTTGCTCCATCAGGTTGCGGGCGAGTTCGGCCTTGATCTTCTCGCCGTCGAACAGCGCGTAGAGTGCCCCCACGGCGATGGCGAGCAGGGCGACGAGGGCGGCGAGTGCAAGGCCGGCGATGCGCAGGGCTTTCATGGCGTGTCCAGATCGAAGGAAAAGTTCGAGCGCCGATTATCCGCCAGACTCGGCTCAGGCGCCCTCGCGCTCCGCCAGGCGGCGCAGGACGAGCGGAAACGCGCCGGTCAGGAAACAGGCGACGGCGGATACCACCAGCGCCCAGCCGGCGAGGTCGTCGCCGAACAGCGGATGCATGCCGCGCAGCCACCCGGCGAGCGCCGCGATACCGGCCGCAAGGAGGACGATGCCAAGTGCGGTGAAGAAGACAAAGGTCCAGGGCCAGTGGTGGGGCTTCATTGCGCCATCCCGTTGGCCGCCGCACCGTTGGCTGCGGTTTCCCGCAGCATGGCCTTGCGCTGCAGGAGGCATTGCAGCAGCCCCTGCTCGACCGGCGCCAGCTCGGCATCCGCCTCACCGGCCGTGAAATGCCGGCGAAACGCCTGACGCGCCGCCGCCGGCACGCTAACGTCGTAGCCCAACGCCCGCAACCCGAGCAGCTCGTCGAAACCGGCCGGAACCGCGGCGGGCGACTCGCACCAGAGGCCGTAACCGCGCCCGGCCAGGCGGCGCCAGGGGAACAGCCGGCTTGGGTCGACTTTGCGACCTGGCGCAACGTCGCCATGCCCAAGTATGTTGGCCGGAGGAATCCGGTGCCGCGCCACCAGGGCATCCAGCAGATCGATCAGAGCCGCGATCTGCGGTTCCGCGAAAGGCTCGTCACCCGTGTTGTCGAGTTCTATGCCAATCGAGGCCGAATTGAGGTCGCGCATGCCGCCCCAGGACGACTCGCCGGCATGCCAGGCACGCTCCATGTCGTCGACCAGCTGATAAACGGGGCCGTCACGGGCAACGAGATAATGCGCACTGACCTTGCGCTGCGGATCCGTCAGCGTGGCAAGTGCCGTCGCCGCATTGTCGTTGCTGGTCTGGTGCAGGATGATGAAGTTCGGCCGCCGCTGGTCGAAGTTCGGCGAGGGCAACCAGGTGATTCCCGGAGGAACCTGGGGCGGGATGGACGAGCAGCCCGCCAGTGCGGCGAGCAGCAGCAAGCCAGGCCCGCGCCGCACGCGAGCCGTCCTCAGGTGATATTGATCGGCCGGGAAAGGCGGGCGCGGCTTTGCGCCTCGGACTTGTTCATCTCCGACACCATGCGTCCATAGGCCTCGCGCGCCGCCAGGCCCTGGCGCGTGGCTTCGATGCTGCGGATGCAACGCCAGCGCTTGCCGGCCTTGGTTTCGATCTGGCGCATCTCGGACTTCGGATGAT
>CAYTFA010000335.1:0-3064 GCA_964436755.1 uncultured Rhodocyclaceae bacterium
CGACCAGCACGCCGCAACCGGTGCCGCAGTAGCGGCAGACGCCCTTGTCCCAGCGCACGCCTTCCTCGCTCTGCGGCACCGCGGCCATGGCAACCCCGGGGATGGACATGCCGGCGCTAGCGGCGGCGGCCGCAACGGCGTTGCTCTTGATGAACTCACGTCGCGTCAATTTCATTTCGGATCTCCTTTGAATTGAGACACGGGCCGGGTCACCGGCTCGACAGATAGTTCCACTTCGGGTTCGGATTCGGTCTGGTGAAACACCATGGCCGTCGACAGTACGCCCTGCAGACGGCCGATTTCCTCGAACCTGGCGACATTGCTCGCGTCGTCCTCGGTTTCGATGGTGACAATCATTTTTCCTTCCGGGGATACCGCATGGACTTCGACGCCGGACAGCGCGGCGATAGCAGCCTGGACGACGGCGATGTCGCCAGGAAGGGCATGAACGATGGCGCTCGATATGTTCATTGCGTGACCCCGATCAGCCGCCCTGCCCCATCCTTAGGATAAGCGGTCTCG
The DNA here is from genome assembly GCA_964436755.1 of uncultured Rhodocyclaceae bacterium. Taxonomy (GTDB): domain Bacteria; phylum Pseudomonadota; class Gammaproteobacteria; order Burkholderiales; family Rhodocyclaceae; genus Sulfuritalea. The sequence goes on from CAYTFA010000335.1 coordinate 523, forward strand.
TTCTTGCGGCAGCTTACAGCGCGCAAGGCAAGCCGTGGCACGGGCAAAAAGCGGAAGGCGGCGATGTGCACATGCAGCATCGTAGGCTAGTCCATGGCGCTCGCCTTGATTCGCATCAACCGGATTGGTGGCGCCCCTGCCACCAAAATAGATCAATTCAATGCTGAATTACAAGAATATTTATGGAATCCAGCAATGGGTCGATCAGGGGGTCGCCGTATCGATGACGACCCGTACGCCCTTGGCACCTGGCGCGACCGGTGCACTTTGCCCCGTGAGGTCGCCTGGTCCCGGCGTGGCCGTTCCGGACTTGGAAACGCGCGCCTCGATGCGGACGTTCTTCGCCGACGAAATGGTCGGCGCCCCGGCCCCAAGCGAATTCCGGTCATCGAGGACGAATTCGGCCGGTAGATCGGCGATACGCAGCTTCTTCGCGGCGAGGGGCATGCGCGGTCCATCGACAGCGCGGGCGAACACGAATACGACATCGTCCGCTGCAACCTTCCCGCGCAAAGCCGGCGCCAGTTCCACGCGTCCGGTAACCGACTTGCCCGCTGCAGCCGTCTTCGCGCTGGCGTCAGGTGCGGCCTTCTTGGTGCTGACACCGGCACCGGCGCCCGCTTTGCCGCCGGCGCGTTGCCGCGCCATGGCGATATTGGCCTCGACCATGCGGGCATCCTCGCCGCCCGGCTCGAGCTTGGGCAGCAAGCGCTCCCATAGCGAAGCCGCTTCCGCCGCTCGTCCATCGGCCAGGGCTGCGCCGCCACCGAGGAACAGCGCCAGCATGTTATCCGGCTCGAGCTTCAGGGAACGTCGAATCAGGTCACGCGAGCGGTCGTCGAATCCCTGGTTCTTCTGTACAAGCGTTTCGGCGACTTCGGCCAGGAGCTCTGCGTTCTTGTCCAGTTCGGGACCGACCCGATCGAATGCGCGCAGGGCATCGTCCCATCGCTGCAGAGACTTGTACGAACGGGCGAGCATCGCCCAGCCTTCCGGATTGGCCGGATTGCGCTCGAGCTTGGCGGCCAGCTTGGCCACGAGGTCTTCCATCTCGCCAGCCGCACGCTGCTCGCGCGCGGTCTCCGAAAGCAGCGCTGACGGATTGCCCAGTACTGCATAGAGGACGACTGCCAGGAGCGGCACCAGAATGGCGATGGCGAGTCCGCTGCGGCGGCTGGCGACGGGTGCCGCAGGCGGCGCCGCATTCGCAGCATCGTCGAGCAACTGCCGCGTAAGCTCGTCACGTGCTTCGGCCAGGTCCTGCTCGGAAACGATACCCGCCAGGCGATCACGCTCGAGTTCCGCCAGCCGGTCGCGGTGAATGGCTGCATTCATCGCACCCACCGCATCGGCTGCAACGGAGTTGGAATCGCGACGCCACCACGGACGCAGCAGCAGCAGCAGGGCAACGGCCGCCAGGGCCGCGGCAGCAAGGACGAAACTGGTCATGGCTTGGGCTGGTCGAGCAAGGCCGCGGCGCGGCGGCGCTCCTCCTCGGTGAGTTCGGGCACCGGCGCGGAGCGCGCCCGTCGCCTAAGGAATGCGATGAGCGCGATGAGGCCGCCCGCGAGCAGTACGAAGGGACCGCCCCACAGCAGCCATGTCGTGGGCTTTACCGGCGGCCGATAACGCACGAAATCACCGTAGCGCGCCACCATGAAGTCCAGGATTTCCTTGTCGCTCTTGCCCTCCGCGATCATCTTGCGGATCTCGCGGCGCAAATCCTGGGCAAGGTCGGCGTGGGACCCGGCGAGCGATTCGTTCTGGCAGACGAGGCAGCGCAATTCCTCGGTAATCGCAACCATGCGCTGTTCGATTGCCACGTCCGCCGCCATCGGTGCCGCCTCGCGCGCCTGCACGGCCCAGGCAAACAGCAGCAGCGCAAGCAGGAGCAGCCGCTTCATTTGTTCAACTCCGCGACGAGGGGCAGGATCTGCGACTTCAGCGACTCCGGCGTGACCGGCCCGGTGTGCTTGAGGCGAATGGTGCCAGCCTTGTCGATCACGTAGGTTTCAGGAACGCCATACACGCCGTAGTCGATCCCCACCCGTCCGTCGGCATCGATCGCCGACAGTACATAAGGATCACCGAAGCGCGCCAGCCAGGCCTTGGCATCGGGAACCTGATCCTTGTAGTTCAGCCCGACGATGGGTACCTGCCCTTCCTTGGAAAAGGCAACGAGCAGCGGGTGTTCCTGGCGGCAGGAAACGCACCACGAGGCCCAGACATTGAGCAGCCAGACCTTTCCCTTCATCTCGGCCGGCGAAAAATTCTTCTCTGCCGCGGCCAGTTGCGGCAGCACGAAGGTCGGCGCCGGCTTGTCCTTCAGGGGCGAAGGCAGGTCGCGCGGATCGCGCGTGAGTCCGATGGCGAGGAACACGACGAGGATCGCGAATCCGGCCAGTGGAAGAATGAAGCGCCTCATGCGCGGGCTCCTTGCACAACCGCGCCAAGCGACGGAACCCGCAACCGGTAGCGCCGGTCGAGCATGGCGAACACGCCGCCAATGGCCATCAGCAGGCAGCCGCCCCAGATCCAGTCG
>CAYTFA010000336.1:0-3043 GCA_964436755.1 uncultured Rhodocyclaceae bacterium
ATGTCGCTACCCTTGGCCAGCTTCTTCGGGCCACCATTGGCTTTGCGCCCAAGAATCAGCCGCTCGACCCGGGCAAAGGCATCCCGTTCGACGATCCGCATCTGGTCGGCCAGATCCAGCTTGTAGTGACGGAGGTGCTCATCGATGATGGATTGGGCACGCTTGTCGCGTTCGATACCCTCACGGGTAAAGACCTGGACATCGATAACGGTCCCGGCAATGCCGGAAGGAACGCGGAGCGAGGTGTCCTTCACGTCCGACGCCTTTTCGCCGAAGATGGCACGCAGCAGCTTTTCTTCCGGCGTCAGCTGGGTTTCGCCCTTGGGCGTCACCTTGCCGACCAGCACGTCGCCGGCCTCGACTTCGGCACCGATGTACACGATGCCCGACTCGTCGAGACGGCTCAGCTGGGCCTCGCCCAGGGTGGCGATGTCGCGCGAGATTTCCTCCGGTCCGAGCTTTGTATCGCGGGCGACGACCGTGAGTTCCTCGATGTGGATCGAGGTGAAGCGATCGTCGGCCACCACTCGCTCGGAGATCAGGATCGAGTCCTCGAAGTTGTAGCCGTTCCAGGGCATGAACGCGACCAGCATGTTCTGGCCGAGCGCCAGTTCGCCGAGGTCGGTGGAGGCGCCATCGGCCACCACGTCGCCCTTGGCGATCACGTCGCCAACATTGACCACGGGACGCTGGTTGATGTTGGTGTTCTGGTTGGAGCGCGTGTACTTGATCAGGTTGTAGATGTCGACACCCACTTCACCCGCCACCGTCTCGGCGTCATTGACGCGGACCACGATGCGGTTGGCGTCGACGTAGTCCACCACGCCGCCGCGCAGTGCCTGCACTGCCGTGCCGGAGTCGACCGCCACGGTACGCTCGATGCCGGTACCGACCAGCGCCTTCTCCGGACGCAGGCAGGGCACGGCCTGGCGCTGCATGTTGGCGCCCATCAGCGCCCGGTTGGCGTCGTCGTGCTCGAGGAAGGGGATCAGCGAGGCGGCGACGGACACGATCTGACCAGGGGCCACGTCCATGTACTGCACCTCGGCCGGCTCCTTCAGCTCGAACTCGCCCTTGAAGCGGCAGGAAACCAGTTCGTCGGTGAGCTTGCCCTTCTTGTCCAGCTGGGCGTTCGCCTGGGCGATCACGTACTTGCCTTCCTCGATTGCGGACAGGTACTCGATCTCGTCCGTCACCGAGCTGTTGGCCACCTTGCGATAGGGTGTCTCGAGGAAGCCGTATTCGTTGGTGCGCGCATACAGCGCCAGCGAGTTGATAAGGCCGATGTTCGGACCTTCCGGCGTTTCGATCGGGCAGACGCGCCCGTAGTGGGTCGGGTGCACGTCGCGCACCTCGAAGCCGGCGCGCTCGCGCGTCAGGCCGCCCGGGCCGAGCGCCGAGACGCGCCGCTTGTGCGTGATCTCGGACAGCGGGTTGGTCTGGTCCATGAACTGCGAGAGCTGGCTGGAGCCGAAGAACTCCTTGATCGCTGCGCTGATCGGCTTGGCATTGATCAGGTCGTGCGGCATCAGGTTGTCGCTCTCGGCCTGGTTCAGGCGCTCCTTGACGGCGCGCTCGACGCGCACCAGGCCAGCGCGGAACTGGTTCTCCGCCAGTTCGCCGACCGAGCGCACGCGGCGATTGCCGAGGTGGTCGATGTCATCCACCTCGCCGCGGCCGTTGCGCAGCTCGACGAGAATCCTCACCACGTCCACGATGTCCTCGTTGGACAGGGTGCCCAGGCCCTCGATCGCATCGCGGCCGACGCGGCGATTGAACTTCATGCGGCCGACGGCGGAGAGGTCGTAGCGCTCTTCCGAGTAGAACAGGCCGTGGAAGAGGTTTTCGACGGCATCCTCGGTGGGCGGCTCGCCGGGACGCATCATGCGGTAGATGGCCACGCGCGCCGCCCACTGGTCGGCCGTTTCGTCGATGCGCAGCGTCGAGGATATGTAGGCGCCACGGTCGAGGTCGTTGACGTAGAGCGTCTGCACCTGCTCGACGCCGGCGGCAACCAGCTTGGCCAGCAGGTCGTCGGTGATCTCGTCATTGGCGCTGGCGAGGATCTCGCCCGTCTCGGCGCTGACGATATTGTGTGCAATCACGCGGCCGGTGACGAATTCGTCCGGCACGACGAGCTTCTTGATGCCCGCCTCAGCCATCTCGCGGATGTGCTTGACGGTGATGCGCTTTTCCTTGGCGACGATCAGCTTGCCCGCCTTGTCGAGAATGTCGAAGCGTGCCACCTCACCGCGCAGGCGCTCGGGCACCACCTCGAACGCAATCCCCTTCTTGGAGAAATGGAAGGTGTCGAACTCGAAGAAGGTCGCCAGGATCTGCTCGTGCGTCATGCCGATCGACTTGAGCAGGATCGTCACCGGCATCTTGCGGCGACGGTCGATGCGGAAGTAGAGGATGTCCTTCGGGTCGAACTCGAAGTCGAGCCAGGAACCGCGGTAGGGGATGATCCGTGCCGAAAACAGCAGCTTGCCGGAGCTGTGGGTCTTGCCCTTGTCGTGCTCGAAGAACACGCCAGGCGAGCGGTGCAGCTGGGAGACGATGACGCGCTCGGTACCGTTGATGACGAAGGAACCGGTGGTGGTCATCAGTGGAATCTCGCCCATGTAGAGCGGCTGGTCTTCCTTGACCTCCTTGACCGCCTTGGTCTCGCGATCGAGCAGTTCGAGGCGGACCTTGGCGCGCAGCGGGCTGGCGAAGGTCAGGCCGCGCTGCTGGCATTCCTTGACGTCGAAGGTCGGCTCGCCGAGCATGTACTCGACGAAGTGCAGGCGGGCATTCCCGGAATGGGCGACGATCGGGAAGATGGACGTAAACGCCGCCTGCAGGCCCTCGTTGCGGCGCTGCGCAGGCGGCACGTCTGCTTGCAGAAAGCGCGTATAGGACTCGATCTGAGTGGCCAGCAGGAAGGGAACGTCGAGGACGTTGGCCCGCTTGGCAAAGCTCTTGCGAATGCGCTTTTTCTCGGTGTAGGAATACGCCATGGTGGCTCCGTTCAGGATTCAGACGTCAAGGTCAAAAGACA
>CAYTFA010000337.1:0-3042 GCA_964436755.1 uncultured Rhodocyclaceae bacterium
CGCCGGCGAGCACGCCGGCCAGCGCGCCGAGCGCAGCGAATTCGGCCAGCAGCGCCCCTGCCAGCTGGCGCCGGCTGGCGCCCAGGGCGCGCAGCACGGCCAGTTCGTGGCGTCGTTCGTCGGCACTGGCCTCCAGCGCCGCGTAGAGCACGGCCAACCCGGCCAGAACGGCGAAGCCGAACACCAGCTGCACGGCGCGCGCCACCTGGTCCATGGTCGCGTGCAGCTGGCGCAGCAGCGCGGCCACGTCGATGACGGTCAGGTTGGGAAATGTCTTTACCAGTTCGGGCACCACCCCGGCCTCCTCCGGCGCCAGGTGGAAGCTCGTGATGTAGCTGACCGGGAAGTCTTCGAGGGTGCCGGGCGGCGCGATGACGAAGAAGTTGACGCGCATCGAATCCCAATCCAGCTTGCGCAGGCTGGTGATCGGGGCCTCGATGCGGCGGCCGGCGATGTCGTAGGCGAGGCGGTCGCCGACGTTCAGCGCCAGGGTCTCCGCCAGGCCCTGCTCGACGGAGAATTCCGCGCCGCGTGACGCGCCGTGCCAGCGCCCGGCGCTGACCGCATTACCCGCGGGCAGCGCCGATGCCCATGAAAGGTTGAACTCGCGGTCGACGAGCCGCTGGGCACGATCGTCGGCGTAGCTCTCCGGCCCCACCGGCCGGCCATTGACCGCGACCAGGCGGCCGCGCACCATGGGTTCCAGTTCCGGCACGCGCACGCCGCGCGCGCGGAAGAAGGCAGCAAGCGCCTCACGCTGATCCGGCTGGATGTTGATGACGAAGCGGTTGGGTGCCTCCGGCGGCACACGCCGCTGCCAGCTTTCCAGCAGGTCGCCGCGCGCCACGGTGAGCAGCAGCAGTGCAGTGAGCCCGAGGCCGAGCGCCACCGCCTGCACCAGAGTGGACGCCAGCCGGCGGCGCAGGTTGGCAAGACCGTGGCGCCAGCCATAGCCGCGTCCGGCCGGCCGCAGCCGGCCCAGCACGGCCAGCAGCACGCGCGCGGCAAGGCCGAAGAAGCCGAGCGCAACGAGGAAGCCGGTCAGCACGATGAGCCCGAGGCGCAGTTCGCCCGCCATCCACAGCATCAGCGCCGAGAGCGCGAGGGCGCCGAGCAGGTAGGCACCGATCGATGCCGGTTCCGGCCCGCTCCATTCGCGCCGCAGGACGCGCAGAGTCGGCACCCGGCGCAAACGCAGCAGCGGCGGAATGGCGAAGCCGGCCACGAGCGTCAGTCCGACCAGCAGGCCGTGCAGCCAGGGCAGCAGCGAAGGCGCCGGCAGATCGGCGATCAGCACGCCAGCGAGCAGCGATTGCAGGCCGGCCTGCACGCCATAGCCGGCGACGCAGCCGACCAGCGTCGCCGCCAGGCCAAACAGCAGAAATTCACCACCATGGATGCGCAACAGCTGTCCGCCGGAGGCGCCCATGCAGCGCATCACCGCGCAGCCATCCAGATGGCGTCGCAGGTAGCGCTCGGCAGTAAGGGCGACGGCGACGGCAGCGAGGATCACGGCGAGCAGCGCAGCCAGGCGCAGGAAGCGCTGCGCGCGCTCCGTGACGTTGCGAATCTCGGGGCGTGCATTGTCGAGGCTCTCGATGCGCTCACCGCGTCCAAGGCGGACGCGCGCCCAGGCCTCGTAGGCAGCGACCGCTGCCGCATCGCCGGCCAGGTTCAGCCGGTAGGCGACGCGGCTGCCGTCCTGGATCAGCCCCGTGGCGGCGAGGTCGTCGAGCCGCATCATCAGCCGCGGTGCCAGGGCGAACACGTTCATGCCGCGGTCCGGCTCCATGGTCAGCACGGGGCCTGCGGCGAGCGCGCTGCGTCCCACGCCGAGGGACGTGCCGGGCCGCAGCGAGAGCGAAGCGGCAAGCCGCTCGTCGGGCCAGGCCTCGCCGGATTCCGGAACGCGCGGCGTTTCGGCGTCAACGGCATTGAGCGTCGGTGCCGTGCGCAGCGCGCCACGCAGCGGATAGCCGGCGGAAACCGCCTTGATCTCGGCGAGCAGCGATGCGTCACCGGCGCGCACCATGCTCGGGAAGCTCACGCTCTCCGCCAGGCGCAGGCCGCGCTGCACCGCCTCGCGGCGGAATTCGTCGCGCCAGGGATGGTCCGCGGTGAGCAGCAGGTCGCCGCCGAGCAACTGGTGCGACTGCAGGCGCAGTGCGCGCTCGACACGGTCGGCAAGGAAGCCGACGCTGGTCAGCGCGGCCACCGCGAGCACCAGCGCGACACCCATCACCGCCAGTTCGCCGGCACGCCAGTCGCGCACCAGCATGCGTAGGGCGAGCCGCAGCGACGGACCCATCACCAGGCCCGCAAACGCTCGATCGCCTGTTCGACGCGATCGAGGGCGACCACCTCGAGGCCGCGGATGGCCTGCTTCGGCGCATTCGCGCGCGGCACGATGGCGCGCGTGAAGCCGAGCTTGGCTGCTTCCTTGAGCCGCTCCTGGCCGCGCGGCGCCGGGCGGATCTCGCCGGCGAGGCCGACTTCGCCGAAGACGACCAGCTTGCCCGGCAACGGCTGGTTGCGCAGCGAGGAAACCACCGCCAGCAATACTGCGAGGTCGGCCGCCGGTTCGGCGATGCGCACGCCGCCGACGGCATTAACGAAGACATCCTGGTCGCCGCAGACGATGCCGGCATGGCGATGCAGCACCGCCAGCAACATCGCCAAACGGTTCTGTTCGAGGCCCACCGTGAGTCGCCGCGGATTGGGCGCCTGCGAGCCGTCCACCAGCGCCTGGATTTCCACCAGCAGCGGCCGCGAGCCTTCCTGGGTGCACAGCACGCAGGAGCCGGCAACGTCCAGCGAGTGCTGCGAGAGGAACAAGGCCGAAGGATTGGCGACGCCGCGCAGCCCTTTCTCCGTCATCGCAAACACGCCGAGCTCATTGACGGCGCCAAAACGATTCTTCACCGCACGCACCAGACGAAAACTCGAGTGCGTGTCGCCCTCGAAGTAGAGCACGGTATCAACCATGTGTTCCAGCACACGCGGGCCGGCCAGGCTGCCTTCCTTGGTGACATGGCCGACGAG
>CAYTFA010000338.1:0-3011 GCA_964436755.1 uncultured Rhodocyclaceae bacterium
ATGTAAATGAGTTCGCGACGGAAGTCCGGTGAAGGCGCGACTTCGCCGCGCCAAAGTACGGTTCCCGCGTCGGCCGGCGAAAGGCCGACGAGCAGGCGCATCAGGCTGGTCTTGCCCGAGCCGTTCTCACCCTGCACGTGCAGCCACTCGCCGGCGGCGAGGTCGAATCCCACATCGGAAAAAAGGCGGCGGTCGCCGCGCGAACAGGCGAGCCCGGAAACGTTCAACATGCCGGGATTTTGCCTGAAAGCGCCCTGCGTCGCGTTTCAGGCCGGGCGTCTGGGCAGCAGTACGGTCGCGATCGCAGCAAGTACGAGGACCAGGGCGGCGAAGTCCTGCCAGCGGGGTACCTCGCCGAGAAACACCATGCCGCTGAATACCCCTACCACGGGAATGATCAGCGAACCGAGCGACGACACCGAGGCCGGAACCATCTGCACCAGCTTGTTCCACGCCCAGTAGCAGAACAGCAGCGCTATGAACACGTTGTACCAGAAGCCGAACATCGCCCAGAAGCTGACATGGCCCCAATCCACGGTCTCCAGGCCATGCCCCGCCAGCGCCACCGGCACGCCGCCGATCAGCGCCTGCCAGGCGGTTTGCGTCGTGATCGGCATGGGCAAGGGGTCGCGTTTGTAGATCGTCAGGCCGGCGGCCCAGCAGATCGCGGCAGCGATCATGAAGCCGACGCCGGCCGGATTGCTGCCGAGCGTGACAAGTTCCGCGCCGGCCAGCAGGACCATGCCACCCATGCCGAGGGCCAGACCGGCCAGGCGGCGGCGGTCGAGCGCCTCGCCGAGAAACCACGCGCCGAGCAGCGCGCTCCAGACCGGCATCGTGTAACCAAGGATCGCGGCACGCCCCGAGGGCAGCAGGCTCACGCCGTGGATCGCCAGTACGTTCCAGCCGGTGATGTTGCACGCGGCCATGGCGATCAGCTGGGGCCACCGTCCGGGCGGGACGCGCAGCGACTGCCCCGACATCCTGGCGATCGCGAACAAGCCAAGCGAAGCGAGCACGATGCAATCGCCGCGGAACGTCCAGTGGGGAATCTCGGCGACGACGACCTTCATGATCGGCCAGTTGAACCCCCATCCGATGGAGAGCAGGCCGAGCAGGACGAGGCCTGCGCGCGGAATGGCAAGCGATGACATGGCGCGCGAGTGTGGCACGGGTTCCCCGTCATTACAATTCGGGAATGCCCAGAATTGCCTTCCTGCCCGCGCTTGCCCTGCTCGCTCTGGTATCGCTGGCCAGTGCCGGCGTCCTCCTCGTCGCCCGCTTCGGTCCGCCGCAACTGGCCGCCCATATTGCGTTCGCGCTCGGGGTGATGCCCCTGATACTGTCCGCCATCGGCTACTTCGTGCCGGTGTTGACCCGTGGTTCGCCGCAGGAGGGTCCGGCATCGATCGCGGCGCCGCTGGCCGCCATCGCCGGTGCCCTTGCCGTGTTCGCATTCGCCGGCGGAGGCAATCCGGCGCACTTCGCTTCCGCCGCCGGCGTCGCCGGGATGGCCTGCCTCATATCGCTGTCGTGGCTGCTGTTGCGGACGCGTCGCATGCTCGGACCGCGCCACCGGGGCCTCGACTGGTACGCAGCGGCCCTCGGCGTCCTGCTGCTCGCACTGCTGGCCGTGGTGCTGATGCCGGCCATTCCGGAGTGGCGGAACGAACTGCGGCGGTTCCACCTCCATGCGAATCTGCTCGGCTTCGTCGGGCTTACCGCCGTAGGCACGCTGCAAGTGCTATTGCCGACCAGCATGGGCCGCGCCGACCCCGGTGCGGCCCTCCGGTTGCGGCGCGATGTCGCATGGGCGACGACCGGCACGGTGCTCGTGGCGGCGGGCTCGGCCTGGGCGAGCAGGGGACCGGCCGGCGCCATCATGGCGATCGTCGGCGCCCTGATCTATCTGCGCGTGCTCGGTAGCATGCTGCTCGACTGGTGGTGCACCTTCGGTCCAACGCTTGCGGGAGTGCATGGCGCTGGCGCGTCCCTGGTCGCCGCAGCCTGCGGCTTCGCCCTGCTACTGGCAGCGGGCATCGCGCATGCGGCGGGCGCGGGCAGTGCCAGGGCCGCCATCGCCGGCTTCGTCATCGCCTTCCTCCTGCCGCTGGTATCCGGTGCCGTCGCCCAACTGCTGCCTGTTTGGCTACGGCCCGGCGTACAGGGGGATTGGCATCACCGGCTTCGTGCGCAGCTTGGGCGCTGGGCCGGGGCTCGCGGCTGGATGCTTGTGCTCTTGGGGATTGGGCTCACGCTAGCGAACTAACGCGTTGCCCGCGCAAAAAACCGTTCGGCCCTTGTCCCGCTATGGCCGGGCTACCGGCAAAGACAGGCGCCCTCGTGGCATTGCTCGATGGTGCTGAAGGTCGATCGCACGAGACCGCTATCCGCATCGAGCAAGACATGGAAGCGGGCCGAGACCGCTTCTCCGGTGCAATACCGCCATTCCCACGTCAGCTCCCGCCTTGCAGGAAAGTACACTTCCCATGCTGGCACCGGCGGGCCCGCGGTGCGCAACACCTGATCCTTCGTGAAACCCTGCTGGATTCTCGCCAGCACCTTGGGGTCCATCACATTCTCGATGCGCTCAAGGCGACCGTCAGGTGCCACATTGACCATGAAGGAATACAACGCGCCGGGCCCACGAGGATAGGAAAGCTGTGTGCCACGGTCTTCACGCGTCCAGCGCATCGCCGGCGCGCCCATGGTGGCGACTACGTCATCTAGGGTTGCAACGCCAGGCTGAAGTCCCGAGCCGCTGAACCCAGCGCAACCCGCAATAAGAGTGGCGGCTGCGATCAGGAATCCGCGCCTTATCGCTTTCACGATCACCGATGAAGCCGGTAGTGAAGGACTGCCCATCTCGCCAATCCCCCGCTATAAAGTCGGGAAGGCACCCATGCCACGGAATCCGCAGTGCCCCTTCGACTACCACTGGAGCCGCAGAAGAAATATTGGTGGGTTGTCACAGATTCGAACTGTGGACCTACGGATTAAGAGTCCGCTGC
>CAYTFA010000339.1:0-3009 GCA_964436755.1 uncultured Rhodocyclaceae bacterium
ACGGCCTCAAGCATATCGACGTGATGAAGGCCTTCAACGACGATCCGGACACCGATGCCGTGATCATGATCGGCGAGATCGGCGGTCCCGACGAGGCGGAAGCCGCCCAATGGTGCAAGGCCAACATGAAGAAGCCCGTGGTTGGCTTCATTGCCGGGGTCACTGCGCCGGCCGGAAAGCGCATGGGCCACGCCGGGGCGTTGATTTCCGGCGGCGCCGACACGGCCGATGCCAAGCTGGCGATCATGGAAGCCTGCGGTTTCGCGGTGACCCGCAATCCGTCGGAAATGGCCAAGCTGCTCAAGGCCCGCTTGTAGGCCAGACCGGACCATCGCATCCATCAAAAGCCGCACCGGCGCAGGCCGGGGCGGCTTTTTTGCGCATACAATCCGCTATCCGTCGGCGGAACGATGCCGTACGTCATGAAATTGATTGACGGAGTTGATGCGGGACTGTAAGAATTGCACTTACTGTCCTGTTTTATTACGGGCTCTCGAACAGGGTAAGGACCGATGAAGAAGGCGAACTTCTGGAAGACCGACTGGTTCTTCGGCGTCGTCGTCAGCCTCGCCGTGCTGATCCTCGGGAATGGCGATCTCCTGCAGGGTCTCGAGCGCAAGGCCTACGACATGGGAGTGGCCGCGGCGTCCAGGGCGCCTTCCGACAAGGTCGCGGTCATTGCCATCGACAAGCAGAGCCTCGACAACATCGGTCGCTGGCCATGGTCGCGCGAAGTCATGGCCGACATGATCGAGAAGCTCGCCGCGGCCAAGGCCAAGGTGATCGCCACCACCGTCTTCTACTCCGAGCCACAACGCGACCAGGGCCTCGTCTACATCAACAAGATCATCGAGACCTGCGGCGTGACCCTGCCGGGTGCGGCCGCACCCGGCACCGAGCCGGCGCCGGTTCCGCGTTCGTCCTGCCCGCAACTCGATGCCCTTCTGGTCGAGGCCGACCAGAAACTGAATACCGACCGGCATCTGGCCGATGCACTGGCCAAGGCCGGCAACGTCGCGCTGCCGATGCTCTTCGTCCTCGGCGAGCCGCGCGGGCGTCCTGACAAGGATCTGCCCGATTACGTCAAGAAGAACGCGGTCAAGGTCGCTGGCGGCGGCGAAGCACCGCCCTGGCCCACGCTCGGCGTGGATGCCGGGGTCATCGAGCCGCTGGGCAAGGCGGCCGCGGCCATCGGCCACCTCAACGTGGTTCCCGATGTTGACGGCGCCATCCGCACCGAGCCGCTGGTGGTGGCCTATTTCGACCAGGTCTATCCTTCGCTTTCGCTCCTGGTTGCGGCGAAGAGCCACAACCTGACGCCGGCGGACATTCAGGTATCGGCAGGAAGTGCCGTCAAGCTCGGCAAGCTCAAGATCGGCACGGATGCCGATACGCGCATGCTGACCTTCTATTACAAGGACAAGGACGGGGGGTCGGCCTTCCCGGTCGATTCCTTCTTCGACGTCAAGACCGGCAAGATCCCCTACGAGAAGTACCGCGACAAGATCGTGCTGATCGGTCCGACGTCGTCGTCGGTGGGCAGTGTCTTCGTTACGCCCATCAGCCCGGCGATGCCCTCGGTGCTGATGCAGGCGCACGCCGTATCGAGCCTGCTCTCCGAGCACTTCTTCGTTGCTCCCACCTGGGGTTTCTGGGTCGAGAAGCTGGTCTTCCTGCTCATCGCCGCCTATCTGGTCGCGCTGCTGCCCAGGCTCAAGGCCGGAGTGGCGGCCGCGGCCACCGGCGGCCTGCTCGTCCTCCTGATCGCGACGCACTTTGCGCTGATGACGAGCCAGCTCATGTGGCTGCAGCTCATGGTTCCGGCCAGCCTGCTGGTGATCGGCCACCTGTTGCTGACGGTGAAGCGCTTCGTCGTGACCGAGCGCGGCAAGGAGAAGTCCGACGCCGCTTCGGCCGAGTCCAACCGCATGTTGGGTCTGGCCTTCCAGGGCCAGGGTCAGCTCGACATGGCATTCGACAAGTTCCGCCTGTGCCCTAAGGATGCGCAGGTGATGGAAAACATCTACAACCTGGCGCTGGATTTCGAGCGCAAGCGCCAGTTCAACAAGGCCGAAGCGGCATTCCGCTACATCTTCGACTGGGATCCGAAGTTCCGCGACATCGAGACGCGCGTCAATCGCGCCAAGCAGCTTTCGGAGACGGTGATCCTTGGCGGCGGTGGCGGCGGGCGCAGCAACGCCAGCCTGCTCGATGCGTCGGGCAACGTCGAGAAGCCGATGCTGGGGCGCTACCAGATCGAGAAGGAGCTTGGCAAGGGCGCCATGGGCGTGGTCTATATGGGCCGCGACCCGAAGATCAACCGCGTCGTCGCCATCAAGACGATGGCCTTGTCGCAGGAATTCGAGGCCGACGAGCTGGTCGAGGTCAAGGAGCGTTTCTTCCGCGAGGCCGAGACCGCAGGCCGCCTCAACCACCCGAACATCGTGCAGATGTATGACGCCGGCGAGGAACACGACTTGGCTTACATCGCCATGGAGTTCCTCAAGGGCAAGGACCTGGTGCCCTACGCCAAGGCCGGCAACCAGATGCCGCTGCCCAAGGTGATGAGCATCGTCGCGCGGGTTGCCGATGCCCTGTCCTACGCCCACGAGAACAACGTGGTGCATCGCGACATCAAGCCGGCCAATATCATGTACGAGCCGGAGTCCGACCAGGTAAAGGTCACCGACTTCGGCATCGCCCGCATTACCGATTCGTCGAAGACGAAGACGGGCATGGTGCTCGGCACCCCAAGCTACATGTCGCCCGAGCAGTTGGCAGGCAAGAAGATCGACGGTCGCTCCGACCTGTTCTCGCTCGGCGTGACGCTCTACCAGATGGCCTGCGGCAAGCTGCCGTTCGAGGGCGACTCGATGGCCCAGTTGATGTTCAAGATCGCCAACGAGGCGCATCCCGACATTCGCAGCATCCGTCCGGACCTGCCGGATTCTCTCGTGGCGATCATCGACAAGGCCCTGACCAAGGATGCTGACGCGCGCTACCAGACCG
>CAYTFA010000340.1:0-2988 GCA_964436755.1 uncultured Rhodocyclaceae bacterium
GTGCCCTCGTAGATCATGTTGATGCGCGCGTCGCGCACGTACTGCTCGATGCCCGTGCCGGTGATGTAGCCGTGGCCGCCATGCACCTGCATGGCCTCGGAAGTGGCGATCCAGCCGTTGTCCGTCATGAAGGCCTTCACGATCGGCGTCAGCAACGCTACCATGTCGCCCGCCTCCTTGCGCACGGCCTCGTCCGGATGCGACAGCTCGCGGTCGATCAAGAGCGCGATAAACGAGGCAAACGCGCGTCCGCCTTCGGCATAGGCCTTGGCAGTCAGCAGCATGCGCCGCACATCGGGGTGCACGATGATCGGATCGGCCGGCTGCTCGGGCGCCTTGACGCCCGACAGGCTGCGCATCTGCAGGCGCTCCTTGGCGTAGGCCAGGGCGTTCTGGTACGCCGCCTCGGTCAGCCCCAGCGACTGCATGCCGACGCCAAGCCGGGCCGCGTTCATCATGACGAACATCGCGTTGAGCCCCTTGTTCGGCTCGCCGATCAGCCAGCCCGTCGCCTCGTCGAGGCTGATCTGGCAGGTCGAGTTGCCGTGGATGCCCATCTTGTCTTCAAGCGCGTCGCAATGGATCTTGTTGCGCGCGCCCGGGTTGCCCTCGGCGTCCGGCACGAATTTCGGCACCACGAAGAGGGAAATGCCCTTGGTGCCCGTCGGCGCCTCGGGCAGCCGGGCCAGCACCAGATGCAGGATGTTCGCCGCCATGCCATGCTCGCCGGCCGAGATGAAGATCTTGTTGCCGGTGATTGCGTAACTGCCGTCGGGGCGCGGGACGGCCTTGGTGCGCAGCAGCCCGAGGTCGGTGCCGCAGTGCGGCTCGGTCAGGCACATCGTTCCGGTCCATTCCCCCGACACCAGCTTCGGCAGGTAGAGCGCCTTCTGTTCCGGCGTACCGTGCTCGTGCAGGCATTCGTAGGCGCCGTGCGACAGGCCCGGGTACATGTACCAGGCCTGGTTGGCCGAATTGAACATTTCCGAAAGTGAGGTCTGCAGCACGATGGGCAGGCCCTGGCCGCCGTATTCGGGATCGCAGGTCAGCGACGGCCAGCCTGCCTCGACGAACTGCTGGTACGCCTCCTTGAAGCCCTTTGGGGTCTGCACCTCGTGGGTCGCCATGTCGAGCCGGCAGCCTTCGCGGTCACCGACCTGGTTGAGCGGATACAGCACCTTGGCGGCGAATTTGCCTGCCTCTTCGAGAACGGCATTGATGGTGTCGGCATCGACTTCGGCGTGGGCCGGCAATGCCTTGAGTTCGCTTCCGACGTCGAGCAGCTCGTGCAGGACGAAATGCATGTCGCGCAGGGGCGCAGCGTAAGTGCCCATGGGGATTCCTCCGGTACGTTATGGACGCCGTTCGCTCCGTCGCGAACAGTCGTTTCAAACAAACGTTTTAATACTAAACCAGAACGGCGGATGGAAGTAGTTGGCCGCCTCTAAACGGATCCGGACCGGGGAGGCTGCCCGCGTTAGGGGCAGGCGGCAGGCCACCGCAAGCCCGGGCGCCCCGGCCATAGGGCGACTTCCCGCCGCCGGCCAGCCCGCCACGACGGGAACTGCCAAGCGCCTCAGCGCAGGAAGTTGCGGCTGATCTCGCGAAACAGGTCGGAATCGGCGCGCCGCAGCCACTCGAAGGCAACCATCTCGCGGCTGACGATGGTGGCGCCGGCCTGGCGCATGCGCGCCAGTGCCAGCGCCTTGTCCGACTCGCGCCGGGAACCCACGGCCTCCTCGACGACGAAGACCTGGCGCCCCCCTTCCAGTAGTTCAAGCACGGTCTGCAGGACGCAGACGTGGGTTTCCATGCCGCAGACGACAACCTGGGCGGCACCACCCGCCTGCTCGAAACCATGGCAGCCGCCGGCCACGGCCGAGAAGTGGTTTTTGCTGGCCACGCACGCCGGCGGCAGTTCGGCGGCAACGAGCGGATGTGTCGGCCCAAGGCCCTGCGGGTACTGTTCGCATGCCAGCACCGGGACGTCCATGCGCCGCGCCAGCCTGATCAGCCAGACGACTTGATCGAGCAGGGCCTGCCAGCCCGAAATCGCCGGCACCAGCCGACCCTGGACGTCCACCACGAGGAGCGAGGATTTGCGCGCATCCATCAGCATGACTTCTCCCATGCGGCCAGAAACTCCTTCCAGTGCGCCTGGCCGGTCGCCGCCAGCGCGCTCCGCACGACGCCGACCTCCGCCTCGTGCTCGGCGCGACTGAGCGCCCCGCGCATCAACTGGAAGCGCAGATACACGAGGTAGGTATTGACGACGTCGGTCTCGCAATAGTCGCGAATTTCGTCGATACGACCTTCGAGCCAGGCGCCCCAGACGGCGGATCCGTCCATGCCGAGTTTGCCCGGCAGCCCCATGAGGCGCGCCAGCTGGTCAAGTGGCGCGGCGCCGCGCGGCTGGTACATCGCCAGCAGATCCATCAGGTCGAGATGGCGCGCGTGATAGCGGCTGATGTAGTTGTTCCACTTGAAGTCCTTCGAATCGCGGTAGTCGCCTTCACCCATGTCCCAGTAGCGCGGCGCGGCAATGCCGTGGATCAGCCCGCGGTAATGCAGCACCGGCAGGTCGAAGCCGCCCCCATTCCAGGACACCAGTTGGGGCGTGAATTTCTCGACGCCATCGAAGAAGCGCTGGACGATCTCCGCCTCGTTCGCCTTCGGCTCCGCCAGCGACCAGACCTTGAAGCCGCCTTCGTCACCCTGGCTTCGCAGCGCGCAGGAGATCACCACGACGCGCTGCAGGTGCAGCGGCAGGAAGTCGCTGCCGTTCTTCGCCCGCTGGCGTTGGAAGGCGAACTCCGCGACTTCGGCATCGGCCAGCGACGCGGGCAATTCGTGCAGCACGCGCAGTCCGGCGATGTCCGGAATCGTTTCGATGTCGAAGACCAGGGTGGGCGTCATGGCGGGATTCTATAATCCCGTCCCATGTCGGACGAGGAAAAAGGCGACGACGGGCGCCAGGGCATCCAGTCG
>CAYTFA010000341.1:0-2983 GCA_964436755.1 uncultured Rhodocyclaceae bacterium
GAATGTTCGGGTCTTTCGCAAGTTCCCGTCTTGCCCTGACGCTGAGGCGGCTGCGCAGCCGCTTCGGCATTTCCGCACCGCGCGTGGCGGTGCGGACCCACCTGCCGTGGTACTGGCGGGCCGCCTCGGTCGTGCTCCTTGCCGGTGCGTCGATTGCCGCGGCGGGGTGGATTTACGATGCCGGCCAGCGCCTTGCGGGGTTTCATCGGGGCCTCAGCGAGGACGAGATCGCGGCCATGCGCGCGCGGATTGCCGAGCTCGAAACAGAGCTCGAAAAGACCCGCAAGGTGGCCGATGCCAGTGAAAGCCGGCTGCGCATCGAAAGTACCTCGCAGGGACGCCTCGCCGAGCAGATCAGGACCCTCGAGGAGGAAAACACCCGGCTCAAGTCCGACCTGGCGACGTTCGAGAACCTCGCCGGGCAGCAGGTCGGCGAGTCCGGCATTGCCATCACCCGGCTGCAGATTCTCCCCGCCGAAGGTGGGGTCTATCGCTATCACCTGCTCATGGCCCAGACCGGCAGCCGCAAGGACAAGGAGTTCAAGGGGCAGCTGCAACTGGTGGCGACCGTGCAGCGCGGCGGCGAGACTGTTATGATCCAGTTTCCGCCGGCAGGCGAACCGGCTGCCGCGGATTATCAGGTCAGCTTCCGCCTATTCCGGCGCATGGAAGGCACGTTCAAAGTTGGCAGCGCAGCGCGCGTGACGCGCGTGGAGGCTCGCCTCATCCAGGACGGCACGGTCAGGGCAAGCAAAAGCACCGTGCTGTGACGCAAGCTAGGAGTTCAGGGATGTTCGGAAAGAAGAACAGCAAGCCGCAGGGGCGCATCGACAGCCTGATCGGCGCGGGAACGTCGCTCGAAGGCGATGTGACGTTTAGCGGCGGACTGCGCGTCGATGGCGAGATCAAGGGCAACGTGCGCAGCGCCGATGGCCAGCCGGCCACGCTGGTGATCAGCGAGCATGCGCGCATCGAAGGCGAGATATCGGTTTCCCACCTGGTGATCAACGGCACGGTGATCGGCCCGGTGCATTCCAGCGACTTTCTCGAGCTGCAGTCGCGCGCACGCGTGACCGGCGACGTCGAATACAGCACCATCGAAATGCATCTGGGCGCCGTGGTCCAAGGCCGCCTCGTGCATCAAGGCCTGCCGGCGAAGGCAGTCGAACTGAAACTGGCGGCGAGCAACTGACGGCCGCCCCGTTGAAACCCCGGATTCCGGGCCCATTTAAGAGCAGATAGCGCCCCCCACAGGAGACCCCCATGAACGCACCCGTCGAAATGCCCGCACCGCTGAACTTCACCGACAGCGCTGCCGCCAAGGTCAAGGAACTCATCGCCGAAGAAGGAAATCCGGAACTCAAACTGCGGGTGTTCGTCACCGGCGGTGGCTGCTCCGGCTTTCAGTACGGCTTCACCTTCGACGAAGTGACCAACGAGGACGACACCGTCATGCAGAAGGACGGCGTTTCCCTCCTGATCGATCCGATGAGCTATCAGTACCTCGTCGGCGCGGAGATCGACTACACCGAGGGGCTCGAAGGCTCCCAGTTCGTCATCAAGAACCCGAACGCGACCAGCACCTGCGGCTGCGGCTCCTCGTTCTCGGCCTGATCCTGGTTTTCCGGCAAGGGCGCCCCGGCGGGCGCCCTTTGTCGTTTACCGCGGGTAGACGGCGCCCAGCACACGCCGGCCGCGAGCGCCGGTGACTTCCGGCAGGCTGCCGGTCTCGCCAGTCATCGCGCGCCAGGCCAGCCAGGCGAAGGCGACGGCTTCGACCCAGTCCGCCGGCTGTCCGAGGACGTCGGTCGCCGCAACGGGACGGTCTCCGAGCAATTCCCGCAATCTGGCCATCAGCGCGGCGTTTGCCGCGCCGCCGCCGCAGACATAGACTTCCTGCGCCCCCTCGCACCAGCGCTCGATTGCCGCAACGCACGTTCGGGCCGTGAGCTCGAGCAGCGTCGCCTGCACGTCTTCCGGCATTTCGTCGCCTTCCAAACGGCTCTCCAGCCAGGCAGCATTGAATTCGTCTCGACCGCAGCTCTTGGGCGGCGGCTGGGTAAAGAAGGGCGCGGCAAGCAGTTGCTCGAGCAGTCTCGGCAACACGTTGCCCGTTACCGCCCAGCGGCCCTCGCCGTCGTAGCGCTTGCCCAGGTGGCGCTCGGTCCAGCCGTCCATCAACAGGTTGCCCGGTCCGCAGTCGAAGCCCCCTACGGGCCTGCCGGACGCGAGGTCCGTCAGGTTGGCGATGCCGCCGATATTGAGGATGACGCGGTGCCGGTTCGGGACACCAAACGCTGCGGCGTGGAAGGCGGGAACCAGCGGCGCCCCCTGGCCGCCGGCCGCAATGTCGCGACTGCGAAAGTCGGCAACGACCGGCAGCCCCGTCAGTTCGGCCAGTAGCGCCGGATTATTGAGCTGGATCGTATAGCCCGCGGCAGGCTGGTGGCGCACCGTCTGGCCGTGGCAACCGACGACGGAAACCTGCTGGGGCGTGGTCCCTCCTGCGGCAAGCACGGCATCCACTGCCTGCGCGTAACAGCGGGCGAGTTCGTTCGCAAGCAGGTTGGCGCGGTGCAGTTCATCGACGCCCGGTGCCTGTAGTCCCAGCGCCGCGGCACGGATGCCTGCCGAATAGGGTTGCCAATGCGTGGCCAGCGTGCGTGGCGGTGTTTCGGCAAGATCGACGAGGACCGCGTCGACGCCGTCGAGGCTGGTACCGGACATCAGGCCGACGGCCAGCGGCATCTCGAATTCCCTAGTCTGCCTGGGCGAGGTTGAATCCGCGGATCAGGTCGAGACGGGCAAGGCGGGGAGCCGTCTGCGCCCGGAAGGAGGGCAGCTGCTCGGCCCGCAGCGGCGGAGCGCTGGGCAGTGCGACGGCGAGCGGGTTCTGGTGCACGTCGCCGACACGGAATTCGTAGTGCAGGTGGGGCCCGCTGGCGAGGCCGGTAGCGCCGACGAAGCCGATCACGTCGCCCTG
>CAYTFA010000342.1:0-2976 GCA_964436755.1 uncultured Rhodocyclaceae bacterium
CCGCAGTGGTGGTTGCCGCCGAGGCCGCCGCGGTGGTTGCGGCTGTCCCCGCCGCATTGCTGGTAACAGCAGCCACCGCACCGCGCGCAACGTTAAGCACCGGCAGCAGCACCTGTGCGGCCACCGCCACCAGTACGCTGGTGGCGACGTTCTCGTCGTGGTGTCCGGCGATGACGTGGCTCATCTCGCGCGCGAGCACGAACGCCATGGCGCCGTCGTCGAGGTCGAGGCGGCGCAGGCCCCGGTACAGCACCACGGTGCCGCCGGCGCTCGACCCGGCGCCCGGATCGGCCTTGTCGGCGATGATGAATTCGAAGCGGGGAAAGCGCACGTACAGGTCGGTATGCTGGCGGAAGGCCACGTCGGCGAGCCGCTTGCCGAGCACGAGGATGCGCTGGTCGAAGGCGCGGTCGGCGGCGCACTCGGCTTCCTGGCAGGCCGGTGCATTGGCCGCGACCACGAGCTGGAGGCGCAGGTCGAACTCGGAATACACGGCGCTGAACCCCTGCAACGGCGTCGGCGCCAGGACCTGCGTGCGTCCCGTCGGCGAGGCAGCGCAGGCCGCCAGCAGGGCGGCAAGGCAGAGGACCGTCAGCAGCCGCAGCACGGCCGGCGTCAGCCCAGCGCCCGGGCGAGCCTCTCGCGTACCCGCTCGCGTCCGAGCACCTCGAGCACCGCATCGATCGACGGCGACTGGGGCTGCCCGAGCAGGGCAACGCGCAGCGGGATCGCCAGCTGCGGCATCTTGAGTCCCGCCGCCGCCGCGGTCTCTTTCACCGCGCGGCCGAGCTCGGCCGCCTGCCAGGGGCAATCGGCGAGGCGCTGGTCGAGCGCGGCCAGGGCGGCCCGCGCCGATGCCGTGAAGTGCTGCGCGCGCAGTTCTTCGCTCGGCGTCGGCGCGACGAAATAGGGATGCAACGCATCGGCGAGTTCGTTGAGGTTGGCGACGCGGTCGCGATGGAGCACGGCCAGGGCGACGGCATCGGGCCCGCCCTTGGCGGAGACGCCCTGCGCAAACAGCCGGCGCAGCGCTTCCGCCGCCAGTCGCGCCGGATCGGCCGCCTTGAGGTAGTGCGCATTGAGCCAGTTGAGCTTCTCGGTGTTGAACTGCGCGGCCGACGAGGTGATGTGGTCGAGGTCGAACCACGCGACGAACTGGTCCAGCGTGAAGATCTCGTCGTCGCCGTGCGACCAGCCCAGGCGTGCGAGGTAGTTGAGCACGGCCTCGGGCAGGTAGCCATCCTCGTCGTACTGCATCACGGAGACGGCGCCATGGCGCTTGGAGAGCTTGGTGCCGTCGTCGCCGAGGATCATGGACAGGTGGGCATAGCGCGGCACCGGCGCACCGAGCGCCTCGAGCAGGTTGATCTGCCGCGGCGTGTTGTTGACGTGGTCGTCGCCGCGGATGACGTGGCTGATGCGCATGTCCCAGTCGTCGACGACGACGCAGAAGTTGTAGGTCGGCGTGCCGTCGGCGCGGGCGATGATGAAGTCATCGAGCTCGGCGTTGGCGATCTCGATGCGACCCTTGACCTGGTCATCCCAGGCAATGACGCCGTCGGTCGGGTTCCGGAAACGCACCACCGGCATCACGCCGGAGGGCGGCACCGGCAGCTTCTTGTCCGGCTCGGGCCGCCAGCGGCCGTCGTAGCGCGGCTTTTCCTTGCGCGCCTCCTGCTCGGCACGCAGCGCGTCGAGTTCCTCCTTCGACATGTAGCAGCGGTACGCCGTACCGGCCTCCAGCATCTGGCCGATCACCTCCTTGTAGCGATACATGCGCTGCAACTGGTAGAACGGACCTTCGTCGTGCGCCAGGCCCAGCCACTGCATGCCGTCGATGATCGCCTGCACCGCCTCCGGCGTCGAGCGCGCGATGTCGGTGTCCTCGATGCGCAGGATGAACTGCCCGCCGTGCCGGCGCGCGTAGGCCCAGGCGAACAGCGCGGTGCGCGCGCCGCCGATATGGAGGAATCCGGTGGGGCTGGGAGCGAAGCGGGTGCGAACCGTCATGGTGATTCCGGACGTCGACGAGGAGCGCGGATTTTACGCCACGACCGGCCGCGGATTGACCGTCGGCGCGGCTTTATGGTTAAATGCGCGCCTCTTTCGCGGGCGGTTAACTCAGCGGTAGAGTGCCACCTTCACACGGTGGAAGCCACTGGTTCGATCCCAGTACCGCCCACCACGCATTCCCTCCCTCCCCAGCATGCCCGAGGCGGCGCCCGATGAAAGCAATCGCCAACATTGCCGTCGCCGGGATCAGCGTATTCTGCGGCTCGCTGTTCGCCGACGCCTTCCTCGGTGACGGCATCCAGGGCGACGACATCCAGCAGGCGTTTCTGGTCGGATTCGTCGCCGCGTTCATCCAGTACTGGCTCAACCGCAAGCGCGGCTGAATCGTGGACAGCCTTGCCGCGGCGGCCGATGCACGCTTCGAGGATGGCGTGCGCCTGCTCGATACGGCGCAGCCGGCGCAGGCCCTGGCATGCTTCCGCGATGCCATCGCAATGGCGCCGGATTTTGCGGAGGCCCATGCCAACATCGCCTACCTGCTCGACCAGGATGGCGATGCAAGCGCCGCCGAAATGCATTACCGCCGCGCGCTGGCGCTGGAACCCGGCCTTGCGCAGACGTGGCTGAATTTTGGCGGCTTCCTGACCCGCGAGCGACGCCCCGGCGAAGCCGAGGAGGCCTGCCGACGCGCCGTCTTCCTCGATTCCGCACACCCGGCTGCCTGGTCCAACCTCGGGGTGCTGCTCACCGCCGGCAAGCGCGAGGCGGAAGCCGAGCAGTGCTACCGGACCGCGCTTGCGCTGGATCCTGCGCATGCCAAGTCCGCATTCAACCTCGCCTACCTGCTGCTGCGCCAGGGCCGCTACGAGGAGGGTTGGGCCCGCTTCGAATCCCGCGACTGGTACCAGGCGACGGCGGCGCGCCTGCGCTGCCCGCGCTGGAGCGGCGAAGCGCTGGCTGGAA
>CAYTFA010000343.1:0-2967 GCA_964436755.1 uncultured Rhodocyclaceae bacterium
CCACCGGCTTTTTTCCTGACGGTTACTGTTCCCTGCGAATTGGTGAATGTTTGTGCCACCGTGCCTTCTCATGGGGGCGTCGCGCCGCGCTGGACCCGAACGACGTCGCGGCACTGGCCGCTGCCGGCGATTCCGGAAGCCCGGCGATTGCCGCGACGCTGGACGAAATCGTCGTGCGGCGCCGGGCCTTCCTCGTCGACTACCAGAACGAAGCCTATGCGCAGCGCTATTCCCGGCTCGTCGCGCGCGTGCAGGCCGCCGCAGCTGCCGTGGGCGGCGACGCCACCGCGCTGACGGAGGCCGTCGCCCGCAACTACTTCAAACTGCTAGCCTACAAGGACGAATACGAAGTCGCGCGCCTTTTTGTCGATCCGGCCTTCCAGAGCGCCCTCGACGCGACGTTCGAGGGCGAGTATCGGCTCGCGTTTCACATGAGCCTGCCCTGGGAGCGCAACACACCGGCAGGCAGCGAACCGCGCAAGCGGCGTTTCGGCTCCTGGCTGCGGCCGGGACTGCAGCTGCTGTCTCGTCTGCGATTCCTGCGCGGGACGGCGCTCGATCCGTTTGCCTATTCCGCCGACCGGGCGCAGGAGCGGGCACTCATCGTCGAGTACGAAACCACGATCGAGCATGTCCTCACCCGCCTCGACGCGGACAACCTGTCCGGAGCAGTCGCACTCGCGCGCTTTGCCGAAACCATACGCGGTTACGGGCCGATCAAGGAGCGTTCCGTCGAAGCGGCAAGGCAGCGGCGACAGGAGTTGCTCGAGGCCTTCGACGGCGTGACCACACCACGCGCGCTGGCCGCCTGAACCCGGCCGCGGGAATCGTGCAGCCGTTGTGACCGGCGACACACCCGTCCCGGCCCTTATACGTCCGACCGGTCTACTATTCCAGAGCCGGGACAAAGCCCGGCTGGCATCCATCGATGCTTACCTGGCGCGCAGGGTACGCATACTGCGGACACCGGCGTGCTTCATCGCCATCCGGTCGGACGAAGAATTGCCGGGACGCGTGCTACCATCCCCGGTACCGGCATTCACGGACATGGACGAACATGGCCAGGACACGCTCCCAGGACTACGACTCGATCAAGCAGGCAATCCTGCTCGCCGCGGCAAAACTGTTCGCCGAGCGCAGCTTCGAGGCCACGTCGATCAACGAGATCGCCGGCGCGGCCGGACTGTCCAAGGCCGGGATCTATCACTACTTCGATTCCAAGACCGACATCCTGCGCACGATGCTGATCGAGCATCTGGAATCGGTCGGCGAAATCGTCGATGCAGCACTGAACACGTCCGACGCACCGCGCGCGAAGTTCCGACGCCTGACGGAAGCCCTGATCGAGAACTACACCCGTCCCGCGTCGCGCAACCAGCACAGCGTGCTGGTCAACGACATCGGCTGCCTGCCGGCCAGGGACCGCGAATTCGTGGTCTCCGCCGAACGCCGGATCATCCGCGCCACCGAGCGCCTGCTGCAAAGCGTGTTCCCGCAACTGGGCGAGCACGAGGCACTGGTGCAACCGATCACCATGCTGTATTTCGGCATGATCAACTGGACCGACACCTGGTTCTCGGAAAAGGGACGCCTGACGCCCCGGCAGCTTGCTGCGCTCGTCGCCGAACTCATCCTCAACGGCATCGCGCATACGGACTACTCGGCCCTCGCGCCCGGCCACGAGTAGACCGCTCGGTCAAGTAATTCGACGCCTACTGCGGCAGCCCTCTGCCGTATGCACAGGTGTTGCGGTCTGGCTGGCACGCGGGGCCACAAGGGCGTGACGATCCATTGCCGTATAAGTTGACCGCTCGGTCGGGCTATGATAGCGTGTAGTGAGCTGCCACCCCAGAGCCCGCCCGGCCGGGGCATAACAAGCCAGCGCAGCGGAGGAGATCGCATGAGCACCATCACGTTCGAGCATCCCGAGATCGAGAGCCTGGATCGCGACGGCATCGTCGCCATCCAGCGCACCAAGCTGAAGAAGCTGGCCGAGCGCCTGCAGGGCTCGCCCGACTGGGTCACGCGCTTCAAGGCCGCCGGCATGGAACCGCGCGATCTCGGAGATTTCGACAACCTGCACGCCATGCCGACGCTGGAGAAGACCGACCTGAGGGCGCTCTACCCCTACCCCATGCTGACCGTGGACATCTCGCAGGTGCGCCGCTTCGTCGCCACCTCCGGCACCACCGGCCTGCCGGTGATGTTCGGCCTCACCGAGCGCGACCTGAACCACCTGATTCCCTACCAGATGTGCCGCGTGCTGCGCGCCTCGGGCATCGTTCCCGGCGACAAGGTCTACCAGGGCTACGGCTACGGCCTGTGGATCGGCGGCCTGGCGATGGACGTCGGCCTGGCGGCCTACGGCGCGGTGAACTTCCCGGTCGGCGCGGGGCGCAGCGACCTTATGCTGAAATGGCTGGCGGACCACGAATTCACCGCCTGCTCGCTTTCGCCGCTGTGGCTGATGACCCTGATCAACCAGGCCAAGGCGCAGGGCATCGACCCGCGCACGGCCTGGAAGCTGCGCGTCGGCGTGTTCGGCGGGCAGTCGATCTCGGCCGCCTTCCGCGACCAGCTCGAGGCCGAGATGCCGCCGGGATTCCGCGCCCAGAACATCTACGGTACCACCGAGGCCGGCGGGCCCATCGTCAGCATCTCCTGCCCCTATTCGCACGACAGCGACGAGATGCACCTGATCAACGAGGACACCATCATCACCGAGATCGTGGACCCGGCGACGCTGCGCCCGGTGGCGCCCGGCGAGGTGGGCGAAGTGGTGATCACCTCGCTCGACCGCGAGGGCAGCCCCGTGGTGCGCTGGCGCACCCGCGACCTGGTGAAGCTCTCCGAAAGACCCTACGACTGCCCCTGCGGCCGCCACGGCATGCCCAAGATCGGCCGCATCATCGGCCGCAGCGACGACATGCTGAAGATCCGCGGCGTGATGGTCTTCCCCAGCCAGGT
>CAYTFA010000344.1:0-2963 GCA_964436755.1 uncultured Rhodocyclaceae bacterium
TGCAGCTTGCCTGTGGATGCCAGTCGCCCACGCCCAGGAGCACGATCATGCGATGCACATGCAGCACCAGGCGAACAGCAAGGCGAGCCCGGCCACGGGAGCTGCATCGCCCGTCGCGGCAGCTCCGCCCGCAGACAGCCGCGTGGTGGTGCGCTTTCCGGCCACGCTGCGCGAGCATACGCTGGCGAACATGCGCGACCACCTGCTGGCGCTGCAGGAGATCCAGTCTGCCCTGGCCCGGCAGGACTACGACAAGGCCGGCGACATTGCCGAGCGGCGCCTCGGCATGAGTTCGCTGGCCTTGCACGGCGCGCATGAAGTGGCGAAGTACATGCCTGCCGGGATGCAGACGGCGGGAACGGCCATGCACCGCGCCGCCAGCCGGCTGGCGGTAGCGTCCAAGGATGCAGGGGCCACGGGCGACCTGAAGCCCGTGTTCGATGCGATGTCCGGCGTCACCGCGCAGTGTGTCGCCTGCCATGCGGGGTACCGGGTCAAGTAGCCGCTGCACCTGCCCCGCGCAGGGGTGAGGACGCTGTGCAAATCCGCTGCCGGCCGCGTGCTACCATGCCGCGCCCGCCATGCACGACCTCGACCGCATCTTCGCCCCCGACGGGCCGCTCGCCGCCGCGGTTCCCGCCTTCCGCGCGCGGCCGCAGCAAGTCGAGATGGCGCAGCGCATCGCCGCTGCGATCGCCGAAAACCGCGTGCTGGTGACCGAGGCCGGCACGGGTACCGGCAAGACCTTCGCCTACCTGGTGCCGGCGCTCCTGTCCGGCGGCAAGGTGATCGTCTCCACGGGCACCAAGACGCTGCAGGACCAGCTCTTCAACCGCGACCTGCCGACGGTGCGCGATGCGCTCAAGGTCGGCGCCCGCATCGCCCTGCTCAAGGGCCGCGCCAACTACGTCTGCCCCTACCACCTCGAGCACGCCCTCACGTCCGGCACCCTCGGCTCGCGCGAGGAAGCGGCCCACCTGCGCCGCATTGCGCGCTTTGCCGAGCGCACCAGTACGGGCGACAAGGCCGAATGCATCGACGTGCCCGAGGATTCCGGCGCCTGGGGGCCGGCCACCTCGACGCGGGAGAACTGCCTGGGTCAGGAATGCCCGCACGCCGCCGGCTGCTTCGTCACCGCCGCGCGCCAGGAGGCGCTGACGGCCGACGTCGTCGTGGTGAACCACCACCTCTTCTTTGCCGACGTGGTGCTCAAGGACGGCGGCCTGGGCGAACTGCTGCCGGCCTGCAACACCGTCATCTTCGACGAGGCCCACCAGTTGCCCGAGGTGGCCGGCCTGTTCTTCGGCGACAGTTTGTCCACGACGCAGTTGCTTGAGCTGGCGCGCGACACGCGCAACGAGGCCGTGGTCGATGCCAAGGACTACCCGCCGCTGCAGGAGGCGGCGCGTGCGCTGGACAAGGCGGCGCGCGACCTGCGCCTGGCGGTCAAGGGCGAGAACCTGCGCCTGCCGGCGGCCACGCTGGAACGCGAGGCGCCCTTCGAGTCGGCGCTGCAGGGACTCGCCGACGCCCTTGGCGATCTCGGTCGACACCTCGAAGCGCAGGCGTCGCGCGGCGAGGGCCTGGCCAATTGCCTGCGTCGCAACCAGGAACTGGCGGCCGGGCTCGCCCGCTGGCGCGGCCAGGCGGCGGCCGAGGGCGAGGCGGGTGACGACGTCGTCAAGTGGGTCGAGGTGTATTCGCAGGCGATGTCGCTCAACCGCACGCCGCTCGACATCGCGCCGATCTTCCAGCGCCAGATGGAGGGTCATCCGCGGGCCTGGATCTTCGCATCGGCGACGCTCGCCGTCGGCAGCAGCTTTACGCATTACTGCGGCGAGCTGGGCCTGGCCGAAGCCGATACGGCCGCATGGGGCAGTCCCTTCGACTATCCGCGCAACGCGCTGCTCTATGCGCCGACCGACATGCCCGATCCCAACAGCCCCTTCTACCAGGAGGCGGTGGCCGAGGCCGCCTGGCCGGCGATCCGCGCCTCGGGCGGGCGCGCCTTCGTGTTGTGCACCAGCCTGCGCGCGATGCGCCGCATCCGCGACCTGCTGCAGGAGAAGCTTGCCAACGAGGGGCTCGACCTGCCGCTGCTGATGCAGGGCGAGGGCTCGCGCAGCGAACTTCTGGAGCGTTTCCGCTTTCTCGGCAATGCCATCCTCGTCGCCAGCCAAAGCTTCTGGGAGGGAGTGGACGTCCGCGGCGAGGCACTGTCTCTGGTGGTCATCGACAAGCTGCCCTTTGCCCCGCCCGACGACCCCGTGCTCGCCGCCCGCATCGAGAAACTGCGTGCGGCGGGGCGCAATCCCTTCATGGAGCACCAGTTGCCGCGCGCGGTGATCAGCATGAAGCAGGGCGCCGGCCGCCTCATCCGCGACGAGACCGATCGCGGCGTGCTGATGATCTGCGACCCGCGCCTGATCGGCAAGCCCTACGGCAAGGCGATCTGGCGCTCGCTGCCGCCGATGCGGCGTACCCGCGATGCCAGTGAGGTCGAAGCCTTCTTTGCCGAGCAAGTAGAATCGGCCCATGAACAGCGTCGATAGCATCGCGCTTGCCGACCGGCTCAATGCCGACTGCCACTGCGTTTCGCTCGACAGCGCGCGCCTGGCCGCCGAGCTGGAGCGTGTCAGCCCGGGCTTCCACGACGAAGTGATGGCGGGTCGTCCGCACCTGTTTTCGCGCTCGGCCGCCTTCGTCAGCGCGGACCACGTTGCGCGCATGGCGCGGCTGGTCGCCGCGGTCGAGCTCGTGGTGGCGCTGCCTGCCTGGCAGCAACACGTGCTGGCCTGGGGGCCGGAGTCGGCGCGCCACGCGACGCCGGCACGCGGCGTCTTCCTCGGCTATGACTTCCACCTCGGCGAAGGCGCCGGCGGCTTCGGCCCGCAACTGATCGAGATCAACACCAACGCCGGCGCCGACATCCTCCCACAGCGCCTCGAAGCGCTGCTGCGGGA
>CAYTFA010000345.1:0-2958 GCA_964436755.1 uncultured Rhodocyclaceae bacterium
CGGTGCCGGTGTCGGCATTGCGCACATAGGACTCGACGCCCCAGAATGCGAACGGCAGCGTGATCAGGGCGAGAAAGCCCTGCACGATCCTCCTGTTGTTGCGAACGATATCGAACATGCCCGGACCATCCAAGTAGCCGCGCCGTCGCAGCCGCGAGCGTCGCGAAAGAAGCCGAAAAACTCCTGGGGAAACGCTGCGCCGATGCCGGCGCGAGCGCCGCGGATTCTACACCAATCGCCCCACCCGGCCGGCGCCGGCGGCGCCTGCAATGCCATGCGCGTAGCGGCGCGGCGGGCGCGCCGCGTCAGTCCTCGGTGAAGCCGTAGCGGGCGACGAAGCCCTCGAAGTCGAGCGCCGGGCCCTTGTAGTCGGCCTGCATGTAGTCGCAGCGCAGCTCCTTCAGCTTGGCCGCCGCGGCATCGTCGGGCACGCCCAAGGCAACCACGGCGAACCGCAGGAAATGGGCGAGCTCGATGATGGACTGCAGGATGCGCTGCGCCTTGGCATTCTCCGTGAGGGCGACCACGGGGGAGACGTCGAGCTTGAGTTCCTGGAACGGCAGGTCGGCCAGCCAGAACAGCGACGGCAGCGTGATCGCCGGATCGTCTATGGAGAGCTTGACGCCGAGCTCCTTGAGGCGGACCAGGGTCGCGCGCGCCACGGCTTCGCTGCCGAGCAGCGCGGTATCGCGGATCTCGAGGATGAGGCTGCCGGAGCGGCGGTTCCAGGTGCCCAGCGCGCGTTCGATGACCTCGGGCAGTTCGGTCTGCAGCAGCGCGCGCGCCGGCAGCTTGACGCCGATGCGCAGGTCGAGGCCGGCGCTGTAGCGCAGTTCGGAAACGCTGCGCAGGGCGCGGTTGAGGATGGCGGAAACGAGGTCGGCAATGCGTCCCTCCGACTCGGCCGCGACGAAGGCATCGTCGGCGGCGATCAGGCCCAGCGTCGGGTCGCGCCAGCAGAGCAGGCTCGCCGCGCCCATGACCTGGCCCAGGCGCAGGTCGTACTGCGGCTGGAACACCAGTTCCAGGGCCTCGTCGGCGACCGCCGCGCGCAGGCGGTTTTCGTGCAGCAGCTGCGCCTCGGCCGTGTCCTCGCCCTGCTCCTCGTATTCGTGAATGCGGCCGCTGGTACCGCGTGCCGTCATGCTGGCGCTCTTGGCCCGCTGCAGCAGCGCCTCGGCATCCTCGCCGTTGGCCGGATAGAGCGCGAGGCCGATGGCGGGGCTGGCGGAAATTTCCTCCTCGCCGACCCAGAACGGCTGGTTCAACGTACGCAGCGACTTTTGCGCCGCAAGCTGCGCCACGGCCGGGCCGTCGATCGTTGACAGCACGCAGGCAAACTCGTCGCGGCTCATTTCGCCGATCAGGTCGTCGGCACGCAGCACCTCGGAACGCAGCGAGCCCTTGATCCGCTCGCGCACGGCATCGCCGACGCGATAGCCCCAGACGGCGTCGATGCGGCCGATCACTTCGCACTCGATGAGCAGCACCGCCAACTGGCCGCCGTCGGCCTGACGCTCGGCGATCTTCGCGTTCAGCGCGTCCGCGAAGGACGCTGCCGGCGCCGGCCCGCTCACAGGAACAGCTCGCGCGGATCGATGCGCACCGCCTCGTAGCCGAGCGAGCGCAGGATGCGGTAGGGCTCGTCGGGACGGTACTTGGGTTCCTTCATCAGGTCGAGCATCTTGTAGGGCTGGATCGGATTGCCCTTGGCGTCCTTGACGATCATGATGCGCGGCTGCATGCGGCGCACCATGTTCTGCGCGATGACCACGGCGACCTCGCCGCTGTTCAGCTCGACGATGCTGCCGATCGGGTATACGCCGACGCACTGGATGAACTGCTCGACCAGGGCCGGATGGTATTCGCGGCCACGTCCCTTGTAGAGCACGTTGAGCGCATTGGACGGCGGCATGCCTGCACCGAGCGGCGCCGGCGCCGTCAGCGTGTCGAAGGTATCGACGATGCCGGCGATATGGCCGAACTGGGCGATCGCGTTGCCCTTGAGGCCGCGCGGATAGCCGCTGCCGTCGTAGCGCTCGTGGTGCAGCGAGGCCAGCGCAGGAATCTCGGCGGGCACGCCGGCGGTGTCGCTGAGGATGCGCACCGAGTGGTTGACGTGCGACTGGTAGATCTCGTTTTCCTCTTCGGTGCGCGGGCCGCGTGCAGCGAGGTCGGTGGGCAGCTTGAGCTTGCCCACGTCCTGCAGCAGGCCGAGCATGCCCAGCACCTGCAGGCGGTCCGGCGGCAGTTGCAGGAAGCGGCCGAAGATGGTCATCAGCACCGAGACCTCGACGGCGCGGCTCAACGTGGCGCCGCTCTTCTCCTGCAGCTTGGTCAGCAGCGCCATGGCGTCCGGGTTGCGCACCACGCTGTCGGTGATCTGCGCCGCCGCCTCGCGCGAGCGGTTGCTGTCGATGGTGCTGCCGGTCTCGACGACGCGCGAGATCTCCTGGACCACCGAGGCGGTATTGGTGAAGGCCTTTTCCGCGCGCGGCATCTCGGCCTCGACGGGCGCCACCTGCTTGTAGACGGTATTGCCGCGCACCAGGGCGATCTCGGCCGCGGTGACCTTGATGACGTCGCGCCGCTCTTCCTTCTCGGGATCGACGAACACCGACTTGCAGTACTGCTTGAGGGCACCGAGCTGCCGCTCATTCTTGAGCACGAAGCCCTGGAAGACGAAGGGGGTTTCCGTCCACGGCCGGTCGAGCTTCGACACGTACATGCCGAACGTAAGCTTGTCGACTGGGATTTCCTGCAAATCCATTCAGGAAGGGCGCGTCTGCCGGTTAGGAAACGGGCATTTTCGCGCCGAAGTGGCGAAACGGCAAGCGAACCCGACCGGCGGTTGTCCGGCGCGTACGACCGGACCCAGGTTCCGATCGCCGCCGCCGGGGAAATTGGTGGGTGCTGACGGGGTCGAACCGCCGACATTCGCCTTGTAAGGGCGACGCT
>CAYTFA010000346.1:0-2950 GCA_964436755.1 uncultured Rhodocyclaceae bacterium
GGTCCGGTGGGGCATCCCACGATTCGATTCTTCCTGGCGGGCGGCGTGCCGGAATTGATGTTGCACCTGCGCACGTTAGGGTTATTGAAGCTCGATGCGATTACGGTCGCAGGACAACGGCTCGGTGATTTGCTGGAATGGTGGGAAACGTCGGATCGCCGGCATCGATTGAAGGAAGTGCTGCAATTTCGCGACAGTGTCGATCCCGACACGCTGCTTCGCCATGCTGACCAGGCCATGTACGCTGCCAAGCAGGCCGGCCGCAATCGCTACAGCGTCTACGATGCCGCCCAGGACCGGATCCTCGAGGCGCGGCACGCTACGCAGCAATCGATTCGGGCCGCAATCGCCAACGAAGAACTGCGCTTGCACTTCCAGCCCAAGGTGAATATGCGGACAGGCGCGATCGCCGGCGCCGAGGCACTGGTACGTTGGCAGCATCCGGAACGTGGGCTGCTCTTTCCCAACGAGTTCCTGCCCGCCGTGGAGTTCGTCGGCCTGCTTGGCGAGCTGGGCGACTGGGTGCTCAGGGACGCGCTGCGACAGCTGGATGCATGGAAGCGGCAGGGCCTGACGCTGGTGCTGAGCGTCAACGTGGCGGCCGACCAGTTCCAGTCGCCGGACTTCGTCGGCAAGCTTGGCAACGTGCTCGCCATGCATCCGACGCTCGGCGCGTCATGCCTCGAACTGGAAATCCTGGAAACTGCCGCACTGCAAGACCTGGCCCAGGTGTCGGAGGTCATGAGGGCCTGTCGCGCACTGGGCATAAGCTTCGCCATCGACGACTTCGGTACGGGATATTCCTCGCTGACCTACCTGAAGCGGCTGCAGGCCGAAACGCTGAAGGTCGACCAGTCCTTCGTCCGCGACATGCTCAACGACCCGGATGCCCTGGCCATCGTTGACGGCATCATCGGGCTGGCGACATCGTTCCGCCGGCAGGTTCTCGCCGAGGGAGTCGAGTCGGTCCGCCACGGGCAGATGCTGCTGCAGCTCGGCTGCGAGCTCGCGCAGGGGTATGGGATTGCCCGCCCCATGGGCGCGGAAGATTTTTTCACCTGGTGCTCGGACTGGAAGCAACCCGACGAGTGGCGGGAGATCGTCGCCTGGCC
Organism: uncultured Rhodocyclaceae bacterium; assembly: GCA_964436755.1. Classification (GTDB taxonomy): domain Bacteria; phylum Pseudomonadota; class Gammaproteobacteria; order Burkholderiales; family Rhodocyclaceae; genus Sulfuritalea. The sequence goes on from CAYTFA010000346.1 coordinate 1,113, forward strand.
GCGCGCCGACCTACCCTTGCTGACCATCGAGATCGACCACGTGCGCTGGGTCGACGAGTTTCGCGTAGCCATCGAGAAGCCGGACGGCGTCCCGGTCGATGTGCCCCCGCTCGATCCGCATGCCTGCCGGTTTGGCGCCTGGCTCGACACCGCCGGGCGCGGGCGTTACGGCACCCTGTCCGGATTTGCCGACCTCAATCGGCTGCACGAAACCATCCATGCTCGCGGCAAGGAGATCGAGGAGATCGCCCAGCGGGACCGGGGTGCCGCGCGCGCCCGAATGAGCGATCTGGAGGCGGACCGCGACCATCTGCTCGCTGCCCTGGCACGGTTCCGGGCTGAGGCCCTGGAGTTGCGCGACTAGCCCGGCGCTCCGCACCGGTGCCCGGGATCAATGCACCGTGCACACCATGCAGGGATCGAAGCTGCGCACGACATGGTGCACCACGGCCGGGATTTCGCCGCCAGCCCCCACCTCCAGCCCGCCCAATGCGCGCTCCAGCACGCCGGGTGCACCGGAGGAATCGCGCGGCGAGAAGTTCCAGGTCGTCGGTGCAATGATTTGATAATTGTGGATGCGGCCCCGCCGCACGGTCAGCCAATGGCCTAGGCTGCCACGAGCCGCTTCGACGAGACCGACCCCCGTGGTTTCGTCAGCCAGGGACGCCGAGGCGCACCAGGGATCCCCGGCCCGCAGGTCCGCCAACCAGCCTTCCATCGCCGGAAGGACGAGCGCCAGTTCGAGCATGCGCGCCGCGACGCGGGCGGCGACACTCCCGCCGCAGCGGGCAAGGATGTCGCGCGCCAACGGATGGCCGGCGACCACCTGACGCGCAAAGGCGCCCGTCTCGACAACCGCGCCGTCGAGCCGCGGTGCCTTGCACCAGGAATAGGCCCCGGCCTTTTCATCGAGCGGCACCGTGCTGCCTTCGCGCGGATGCTGCAGTTCGCCACCGGCGGCATAGCGCGAGCACGCCACATCCTCGCGTATGGCACCGACGTCGAGTGGCTGAAGGCCGTCGCACCAGACTCCGGCCGGGAAAAGGCGGCCCTCCTCCTCCTGGTAGCAGCCGTAGCTCATGAAGACGTCCGTACCGCGCCCGACCTGCCACAATCCGAGATCCTCGGCGATCCGCAGGAACGCCCGCAGGTCTCCCGCGCCCGAGCGCACCCAAGCATCGAGCGCCGAAACGCTGTCGATCGCCGCTACTTCCGCCAGCGGTGCAGCAAACGTCACCCGCTCGAGAAACTCGCGGAATTCTCGCAAGTGCCGATGCAGTCGAAACAGCTCCGACCCTTGCAATGGACGGGTCGAGCCACCCGGCTGCACAGCCAGCGTATGCGGCCATTTCCCGGCGAGCAGGCCCATGATCTGCATGAAGCGCGTGCGGGCCGGAAGCACCTGCTCCACCGCACTGCCCGTGGTTGCGCGGAAGCGCTCGGCGGTAGCCGCATGCCAGGTGCGCCCCGCGTATTCGGCACGCGCGAAGTCGGGCATGAAGAACAGGTAGAAGTGCGTCAGGTGGTCGGCGAGGTTCTCCGTCGCCAGGGTCAGGTTGGCAGCCAGGCGGCCGTTTCGCGGCGGTTCGATGGCTGCCGCATCCGCGAGGGCAAGGGCACAGGCGGCCGACTGCGCGACCGAGCAGATGCCGCAGATGCGCGGCACCAGCACCAATGCGTCGGCCGGTGCCTTCCCCTGGAGAATCTGCTCGAAGCCGCGATACATCGGCGAATCGACATACGCGGCGGCGATACGTCCGTCGGCAATCTCCAGCGCAATCTCGAGATCGCCTTCGACGCGGTTGAATGGACCGACGATGCGCCGTTCGCTCATCGCT
>CAYTFA010000347.1:0-2946 GCA_964436755.1 uncultured Rhodocyclaceae bacterium
GTGGTTGCCGATTCGCGCAATCGCCGCGATGGCCGCTTCATCGAGCGCATCGGTTACTACAACCCGGTTGCCGCCGAAAAGGAGCAGGGGCTGGTGATCAACGCCGAGCGCCTCGCTTACTGGCAGGGTCACGGCGCGCGCCTGTCGCCGACCGCCGCCCGCCTGGTCAAGCAGTCGACCGCGAAGGCCGCCTGAGCGCATGATCGTGCTGGGGCGCATCGTCGCCCCGTTCGGGGTCAAGGGCTGGCTCAGGGTTCATCCCTTCGGCGACGACCCCGAGGCATGGCGCGCGATGCCGCGCTGGTGGCTGTCGGATGACGCCGAGGCGCCCGCCGAGCACTGGCAGGCGCTGACGCTGGAGTCGGTCAAGCGCCACGGCGATGGAGTCGTCGCCAAGCTCGAAGGTGTCGGCGACCGGGATGCGGCCGAGGCACTGGATGGCTTATTCGTCGGGGCACCGCGCGATGCGTTGCCGGCGACCGCGGATGAAGAGTATTACTGGGCCGACCTGGTCGGCCTGGAGGTGGTGAATGAGCAGGACGGGATACTTGGGCGCGTCGCCTCGCTGATCGAGACGGGGGCCCACGATGTCCTGGTAGTTCGGGACGGCGAGCGCGAGAGGTTGCTGCCGTTCGTGGCGCAGGTGGTGAGGAAGGTGGACGTGCCGGGAGGGCGCATCCGAGTCGACTGGGATGCCGGCTGGTGAGCCTGCGCTTCGACGTCGTCACGCTGTTCCCGGAGATGTTTGCGGCGCTGACCGCGTCGGGCATCTCGCGGCGGGCGCTTGAACGCGGGCTGTGGCAGCTGGAGAGCTGGAACCCGCGGCGCTGGACGCAGGACGTGCATCGCACCGTCGATGACCGGCCCTACGGCGGCGGCCCCGGCATGGTGATGCTGGCGCAGCCGCTGGAGCAGGCGATCGGCGCGGCGAAGGCGGCGCGGAGCGAGGCGGGAGCCACGGCGCGGGTGATCTGCCTGTCGCCGCAGGGTCGGCGCATCGACCAGCGCCGGGTGGCGGAGCTGGCGGCGGGCGACGGAGCGATACTGCTCTGCGGCCGCTACGAAGGGATAGACGAGCGCTTGATCGAGCGCTGCGTCGATGAGGAGTTGTCGCTGGGCGATTTCGTATTGTCCGGCGGCGAGCTGGCGGCAATGGCGCTGATGGATGCATGCATCAGGCTGCTGCCGGGAGCGCTGAATGACGGCGCGTCGGCGATCGAGGATTCGTTCGTCGCGAGCCTGCTGGACTGTCCGCACTACACGCGGCCAGAGCTGTACGAAGGTCGTGCGGTGCCGGACGTGCTGTTGTCCGGCGACCATGCCAGGATCCGCCGCTGGCGCCTGAAGCAGGCGCTGGGGAGGACGTGGCAGCGACGCCCGGACTTGTTGCGGGCGAGGGAGTTGAGCAGTGAAGAGGCCGAACTGCTGGCGGAATTCCAGCGGCAAGGCGATTAGAAACGTCGCGCACCAGGGAAACCTGCTCTGCGCGCAAGGTTGGCGGGCATTGTCCGCGGCCACAACATGAAGGAGCAGTGATGGACCTTATCAAGCAACTCGAAGCCGAGGAAATCGCGCGTCTCGGCAAGAACATCCCCGAATTCGGCCCCGGCGACACCGTGATCGTCAACGTGAACGTCGTCGAAGGCGAGCGCAAGCGCGTGCAGGCCTTCGAAGGCGTCGTCATCGCCAAGCGCAACCGCGGCCTCAATTCGAGCTTCATCGTGCGCAAGATTTCCTCCGGCGAGGGCGTCGAGCGTACCTTCCAGATGCATTCGCCGCTGATCGCCAGCGTCGAGGTCAAGCGCCGCGGCGACGTGCGCCGCGCCAAGCTCTACTACCTGCGCCAGCGCTCCGGCAAGTCGGCCCGCATCAAGGAAAAGCTCGCGCACAAGGGCTGAGCTTTCGGCGGAGGGTAAGGCCCGCATCAGCGGGCGTTAGCCGGAGCCAAAAGCTCGCGCACAAGGGCTGAAATCGCTCCTGGCAAGACAAAAGGGCCGCCCGGTTCGGGCGGCCCTTGTCGTTTACGAGCCTGCGCCGGGTTCGCTCAGTAGCGCTTCTTGTCGCACTCGATGAGTGCGTAGGCCGAGTGGTTGTGGATGGACTCGAAGTTCTCGCTCTCCACCACGTAGGCGTCGATGCGCGGGTCGGCGTTGAGGGCGCCGGCCACGTCGCGCACCAGGTCCTCGACGAACTTGGGATTGTCGTAGGCGCGCTCGGTGACGAACTTCTCGTCGGGCCGCTTGAGCAGGCCGTAGAGCTCGCAGGAAGCCTGCGTTTCGGCGATGCGCACGATGTCCTCGATCCAGACCAGCTGGTTCGTCGTGGCGCTGATGGTGACGTGCGAGCGCTGGTTGTGGGCGCCACGCTCCGAGATCTTCTTCGAGCAGGGGCACAGGCTGGTGACGGGCACCACCACCTTGATGGTTTGCCGGTAGCGGCCGCCGGCGACGATCTCGCCGATGAAGGTCACTTCGTAGTCCATCAGGCTCTTCACGCCGGATACCGGCGCCGCCTTGTTGATGAAGTAGGGAAAGCTCATCTCGAGGTGGCCGGTCTCCGCCTCGAGGCGGCGGACCATTTCGCGCAGCATGGACTCGAAGCTTTCGACCGAGATCTCCTCCTCGTGCGCATTGAGGATCTCGACGAAGCGCGACATGTGGGTGCCCTTGAAGTTGTGGGGCAGCCCGACATACATGTTGAACAGCGCGATGGTGTGCTGCACGCCTTCCTGTTTGTCCTGGACCTTGACCGGATGGCGGATGGACTTGATGCCGACCTTGTTGATGGCGATCTGGCGGGAGTCCTCGGAATTCTGGACGTCCGGAATGGCGGTGGTGGCGGTGCAGGTGGTCATGGGTGTTCTCAAATGGGCTTGTTGGGCAACGGGAATCGGGGTCTCACGCCCCGTGTTATTTAAATCGTATCATTCCCGACAAAAGTGCTCAA
>CAYTFA010000348.1:0-2940 GCA_964436755.1 uncultured Rhodocyclaceae bacterium
GCTGCCGACGCCAACCACATCCGCATGGCCTCCGAATGCGGCCGCCGCATCGTCGACATGGTGTGGGAAGACCTGACGCCGCAGAAGATCCAGACCCGCAAGGCGTTCGAGAACGCCATCACGGTGGCCATGGCCATGGGCTGCTCCACCAATGCGATCATTCATCTGATCGCGCAGGCGCGCCGCGCCGGCCAGGACATCGGGCTCGACGATTTCGAGAAGGCAAGCCGCAAGGTGCCTGTCATCGCCAATGTCCGGCCGAGCGGCGACACCTATCTCATGGAAGATTTCTTCTATGCCGGCGGCCTTCCCGGGCTGATGAGCCGGATCGGAGAGCACCTGCATCTCGACTGCATCACGGTGACCGGCAAGACGCTGGGCGAGAACATCGCGCGCGCCGAAGTCTATAATGACGACGTGATCCGCACGGTCGACGATCCGATCTACAAGGAAGGCGCGCTGGCGGTGCTCAAGCTGGTCGATCCGGATCCGGCCGCCCGCTACAAGGCCGTCAAGGAGATGGCGACGACGGGCATCGATGCAGGCATGGCGCCGATGCTCGCTGCGGCGCGCGATCGCGAAGTCGAGCCGAGGGTTCGCGCACTGCTGGTCGAGCTCCATGCACTGGCGACGCTCAGGGACGACGACCCGAAGGTCCGCATCCGGGCCTCGCTGGCGCTCGCATCGAGCGCCGACCCGAACACCAAGGCCGTGCTCAAGGCGCAGTCCGAACCGGCCAACGAGACCGAGGTCGAGGTGCGCCGCGCCGCGTTCAAGGCCTACCTCGAAGTGAAGGACCGCCTGACGATGTCCGAAGCCATCGGCCGCATCTTCGCCGGCCTGAGCCTGGGCAGCATCCTGTTGCTTGCCGCGCTGGGCCTGGCAATCACCTACGGCGTGATGGGCGTTATCAACATGGCGCACGGCGAGTTGCTGATGGTCGGCGCCTACGCGACCTATGCGATTCAGGGTTTGTTCCGGGCGCACCTGCCGGCCTGGCTGGACTGGTATGTCGTTGCCGCGGTGCCCGTGGCCTTCTTTGCGGCAGCGGCCGTCGGCGTGCTGCTCGAGCGCACGGTGATCCGCTGGCTGTACGGCCGGGAGCTGGAGACCCTGCTAGCCACCTGGGGCCTTTCGCTGATGATGATCCAGGCGGCGCGCGTGGTGTTCGGTGCGCAGAACGTCGAAGTTGCCAATCCCTCGTGGATGTCGGGCGGCATCGAGATCCTGCCCTCCATCGTGCTGCCGCTGAACCGCATCGTCATCGTCGGCTTCGCGCTCTTCGTGCTCGTCCTGGTCTGGGTGCTGATGAACAAGACCCGGCTGGGCATGTTCGTCCGCGCCGTGACGCAGAACCGTGCCATGGCCGGTTGCGTCGGCGTGCCGACGGCGCGCATCGACACGGTCGCCTTCGCGCTGGGTGCCGGCATTGCGGGTCTGGGCGGCGTGGCCCTTTCGCAAATCGCCAACGTCGGTCCCGACATGGGGCAGGGCTACATCGTCGATTCCTTCATGGTCGTGGTGCTGGGCGGTGTCGGACAACTGGCCGGTGCGGTCTGGGCCGCGCTGGGCCTGGGCGTGGTCACCAAGTTCATCGAAGGCTGGTCCGGCGCCGTCATCGCCAAGATCGTGGTGCTCGTCTTCATCATCATGTTCATCCAGAAGCGGCCGCAGGGACTGTTCGCCCTCAAGGGACGCTTCGTCGAGAGCTGAACGATGGAACGCACGCCCTTCATCGTCCGCTTCCTCTCCGCTACGCCGAAGCGGGGCTGGCTGGCGCTGGCCATCGCCGCCGCAGTGCTGCTGGTCCTGCTGCCGGCGCTGCACCTGCTGGTGCCGGCCGGCAGCCCCCTGCACGTCTCGGCCTACTTCATCACCCTGGTCGGCAAGATCATGTGCTACGCCATCGTCGCCGTCGCGATGGACCTGATCTGGGGCTACACGGGCATCCTCTCGCTTGGGCACGGCCTGTTCTTCGCTCTGGGCGGCTACGCTTTCGGCATGTACCTGATGCGCCAGATCGGCCGCGACGGCTCGTATCAGTCGGACCTGCCCGACTTCATGGTCTTCCTCGACTGGAAATCCCTGCCCTGGTACTGGACGGGTTCGGACTCCTTTCTCTGGGTGCTGTTGCTGGTGCTCACCGTGCCGGCGCTGGTGGCCCTGGTGTTCGGCTTCTTCGCCTTCCGTTCGCGCATCAAGGGCGTGTACTTCTCAATCATCACCCAGGCCCTGGTGTTCGCCGCAATGCTGCTGTTCTTCCGCAACGAGACAGGCTTTGGCGGCAACAATGGCTTCACCGACTTCAAGCGCATCCTCGGCCACCCGATTACTGCGCCGGAAATGCGCGTCACGCTGTTCGGTCTGACGGCGGCCATGCTGCTCGCTACGCTGGTGCTCGGCCGCTACATCGTGACATCCAAGTTCGGCCGCATCCTCGCCGCCATTCGTGACGCCGAGTCGCGCGTGATGTTTCTCGGCTACAACCCCCTCTACTACAAGCTGGTGATCTGGACGCTGTCCGCGCTCCTGTGCGGCATCGCCGGCGCGCTGTACGTACCCCAGGTCGGCATCATCAATCCCGGCGAGATGTCGCCGGCCAATTCGATCGAGATCGCCATCTGGGTCGCCGTCGGCGGCCGGGCGACGCTTATCGGGCCGGTGATCGGCGCCTTCATCGTCAACCTGGCGAAGAGCTTCTTCACCGTGACCTTCCCCGAGTACTGGCTGTTCTTCCTCGGCGCCATCTTCGTCGGCGTCACGCTCTGGCTGCCGGATGGCGTGGTCGGCCTGTGGCGCAAGTGGAGGGCCCGCGCGTGAGCATCCTTTTCCTGCACGAGGTGACCGTCAGCTTCGACGGTTTCCGCGCACTCAACGACCTGTCGCTCGACATCGAGGAAGGCGAACTGCGCTGCATCATCGGGCCCAACGGCGCCGGCA
>CAYTFA010000349.1:0-2938 GCA_964436755.1 uncultured Rhodocyclaceae bacterium
CCGGCCAGCCGCGGCGTCGCCTGCGGCGGCCATCCGGTCGACGTGTCGGCGCGGGAGTACGCCATTCTCCATGCGCTGATCCGGCAACCAGGACGGGCCCTGTCGCGGACGCAGCTCGAAGAGCAGCTTTACGGCTGGGGCGAGGAAATCGGCAGCAACGCGGTCGAGGTGCACATCCACAACCTGCGCCGCAAGCTCGGCAACGATGCGATCCGCACCCTGCGCGGAATCGGCTACGTGATGGCACCGGATACCTGATGCGATCCCCTTCCCTGCGCAATCGCCTGGTACTGCTCACTACGGCGGCCGTTGCCGTGGTGTGGCTGGTCGCCGCGGCCTTTACCTGGCATGCAGCAATCAGGGAAATCGAGGAGCTGGTCTTCCATCCGCCGGCCTCGCCACATCACATGCGCGAGGAGCACAGGGAACTCGCGCACGAAATTGCCGAGCACCTGCTGGTGCCGATGCTGATCGCCCTGCCCGGGCTGGCCCTGGTGCTGGTGATCACCGTCGGCATATCGCTGCGCCCGCTGCAACGCCTTGCCCGCGACCTGGGCGCCCGGGCCCCGGACCGCCTCGACGCGCTCGACACCTCCGGCGCGCCGCGCGAGATCGTGCCGCTGGTGGAGCGGCTGAACGCATTGTTCGCCGGCATCGAACGTGCTCTGGACAACGAGCGCAGGTTTACCGCCGACGCATCGCACGAACTGCGCACGCCGCTTGCGGCGCTCAAGGCGCAGGCCCAGGTCGCGCTCGACGCCGCAGACGAAAGCCAGCGTCGGCACGCGCTGGAACAGATCGTCGCCGGCTGCGACCGTGCCACCCGCCTCCTCGCCCAGTTGCTCACCTTGGCAAGGCTCGATGCCGGTACCGGTCGCGAACTGCAGCCGCTCGGGCTGCGCCCGCTCGCCGAATCCGTGCTGGCGGACGCGGCGGGCGAGGCCATCGCCTGTAACTGCGAACTTTCGCTTGCCGACGGCGACGCCACGGTGCGCGGCAATTCGGACCTGCTGCGTGCTGCCCTGCGCAACCTGGTGGAAAACGCGCTGCGCCACGGCGGCGCGCGGCGGATCCGCGTTGCCGTCGAAGCCGGGCAGGACGGCGTCACATTGACCGTAAGCGACGACGGCAGCGGCATTCCCGCTGCGGAACGCGAGGCCGTCGTGAAGCGCTTCCGCCGCGGCACCGTTGCCGGCTCCGGCGGCAGCGGCCTCGGACTCTCGATCGTGCAGCGCATTGCCGAACTGCACGGAGCGCAACTGGAGATCGTCGACGGACCCGACGGCAGCGGACTGGACGTCCTCTTGCGCTTCCCCAAATCGGCATGAGCCCCTGATGCCCGCACAGCACCTGCACCGGAACGATCGAGCGGAAGGGGACTGGCATGCCGTTTCGGCGGAGGAAGCACTGGCTCGCCATGGCGTCCGGCGGGACGAGGGGCTGAGCGAGTCCGAGGCGGCTGCCCGGCTTGCGCGCCATGGTGCCAATCGCCCCGCCCAGCGCAGGGGCCGCAGCGCGCTGAAGCGCTTCCTGGCACAGTTGCAGGCCCCCCTGGTCCTGGTGCTGGTGGGATCCGGCATCGTCACGGCACTGCTCGGCGAATGGATCGACAGCGCGGTGATTTTTGGCGTGGTGCTGGTCAACGCCGTGATCGGCTACCTGCAGGAAGGCAAAGCCGAGGCGGCCCTGGCAGCGCTGGCGCGGGCCGCCGCCGCCGAGGCGACGGTACTGCGTGCAGGACAACGGCGGCGCATGGATGCCATCCACCTGGTGCCGGGCGACATCGTCTGGCTGGCCGCCGGCGACAAGGTGCCGGCGGACCTGCGCGTTGTCTCCGGCCGCCAGTTGCGTACCGTCGAGGCCGCGCTCACCGGCGAGGCAGTACCGGTCGACAAGCATGCTCATGCGCTGCCGCCGGATACGCTGCTCGCCGACCGGCATAACATGGCCTACGCAGGAACCACCGTGGTGGCCGGCCAGGGCCACGGGCTGGTCGTCGCCACGGGCGATGCCACGGAAACCGGACGAATATCGCGCCTGATCGCCGAAGCGCCCGACATGGCAACCCCGCTCACCCGTACCATGGGCCGCTTTGCCGGCCTGCTGCTTTGGGTAATCCTTGGCCTCGCGGCACTCGCGTTCGCCATCGGCGTGCTGCGCGGCGAGGGCTGGGTCGATATGTTGATGGCGGCCGTGGCCCTCGCCGTCGGCGCCATCCCGGAAGGACTGCCGGCCGCAATGAGCATCACGCTGGCCATCGGCGTCGGCCGCATGGCGAAGCGCCGCGCCATCATCCGCCAGTTGCCGGCAGTCGAGGCACTGGGCAGCACCACCGTGATCTGCTCCGACAAGACGGGCACCCTTACGGAAAATGCCATGACGGTCACGTCGCTGCATGCCGGCGGAGTTCGCTATCGGATCGGCGGACAGGGCTACGCGCCGGCCGGTGAAATCGTCTTCGGCGACCAGGACGCCGCGGTCTCGCGCGAACTGCCGGCGGCGTTGCGCGAGACCCTGGTGGGCGGCGTCCTCTGCAACGACGCCACGCTTGCCAATGAACATGGGCAGTGGCGGATTGCCGGCGATCCGACCGAGGCTGCGCTGCTCGTCGCCGCGCGCAAGGCCGGGCTTGACGAGGACACGCTGCACAAGGTCTTTCCGCGCCGCGACGAACTGCCGTTCGACTCCGCGCGCCAAACCATGGCCACCCTGCACGACGTCGAAGGGACTGCAGTCGCCTATGCCAAGGGCGCCCTGGAAAGGCTGCTGCCCTGCTGCCGGGCCATGCTTGCCGCCGACGGCCGGGAGGCGGCGCTCGACGCAAAGGCGATCGAGGCGGAAGCACGGCGCATGGCGGCCGAAGGCCTGCGCGTGCTGGCCGTGGCGCGGCGCCCGCTGGCGACAGGCATGCCGCTGAGCGAGTCCGTGCTGGGCGGCG
>CAYTFA010000350.1:0-2936 GCA_964436755.1 uncultured Rhodocyclaceae bacterium
GTCCTGGTCCCATGCCACCCATCCCACCCATGCCGCCCATCCCACCCATGCCCGGCCCCATGCCCCCCATGCCCGGCCCCTGACCCCCCATGCCACCCATACCGGGGCCCATGCCACCCATGCCCGGGCCTTGCGACGGGGCCTGCGCAAAGGCGACGCCCAATCCAAGCGACAACAACGATGCCACGATGACGCGACGTACTTTCATTTGCTGCTCCTTTCCAGGTTTCAAGCTACAAAGCCCAGCGGCACGTAACGGCCGCCGAGTATCTCTCGTGAATCGATGCCCCACCAGCGTTCCAGCACCGTCGCGTACACGCGACGGAAGTCGATTCCGTACGCCAGGTTGCCCTCGGTATCGAGCCTGTCGAGGTCCGGTGCGCCGCCCTCGATCCCGCGGCGAACCGCACCGCCCAGAGCGAAATGCACACTGGCCGTGCCATGGTCCGTGCCGCCGCTCTGATTCTCACGCGGGCGACGCCCGAATTCGGCGTAGGTCAGCACCAGACTGCGATCCCAGAGCCGAAGTTCGATCAGCGCCGCCTTGAGCGCGACCAGCCCCTCGGCCAGTTGGCGCAGCAGGTTGGCATGGGTTCCCGCCTGGTTCTGGTGCGTATCGAAACCACCCAGGCTTACTCGAAGCACCGCAAGTTCGACTCCGCTGGCGAGGACCTGGCAGGCTGTCCTGATCGACGCACCGAAGCCGGTCTGCGGAAAGTCGGTACGCAGGGCAGAGGATGGTCCGCCGCCGCCCAGCCGCGCCGCGGCCTGCCGGATGTCGGCCTCGACGCGACGAATGTGCCCCAGGGCACCGCCACCATCGGTTCCGCCTTCCTTGACCAGGCTCGCCATGCGGGCGAATTCGCCCGGATTGCCGAGGACGACGACGCGCCCGCCGCCGGAGAACGGGCCGATGTCCTGGCTACCCAACACCACCCCGTCGGTGGCGAAACCGGCCGGCGCCGGCTCGCGCCGGAAAGTCCGCGCCAGCCAGCCCTGCTGCAAGTACTCGTCGCTCTTCGACGCCGTGTCCCAGATTTCGATGGAACGGAAATGCGAGAGGTTCGGCTGCGGATAGCCGACCCCCTGCAGGATGGACATTTCGCCGTTCTGCCAGGAAGGCAGCAAGGGCTGCAGTGAAGGATGGAAACCAAGGCCGTCGGCAACGGGCAGCACGTCCTCGCGGCGGATGGCCAGGCGCGGTCGCAGCGCATAGTAGGCGGGGTCGGCGAAGGGCACGAGGGTGTTGAGGCCGTCGTTGCCGCCCTTGAGTTCAACGAGGATCAGCAGCCGGCCGTAGCGGGCCGGACCTGCCGCGGCGGCGAGGCCGGGGGCCAGCGACAACAGGCCGCCCACGCCAAGGCCACCGAGAAAATCGCGCCGCTTCACCGTGCCATCCTCACTTGAGCTGCCAGGCCGGATCGAGCATGGCCTCGCGCAGATTCATTTTTCCTTCGCGCCGAAGCAGCCTTTCCGCCATCTGCTTGCGCGCGAGCAGCGTGTTGCTGTTGATCCACGCCTCGCCGCCGGGCCAGCCCTTGACGTTGGGCGGGGCGAAGAGATCCTGACCGAGCTGCCGCAGGGCAAGGGCCAGCACCGGCGCCTCGGGCGGCTCGACAGCCAGGGTATTCACCGTTCCCACCACCCAATCGACCGGCGACTTCACCAGCGCCAGGCGATTCTCCGGCGCCCAGAAGGCGCGGCTGCCCAGCAGTCCGCGCAGGGCTTCACGCATGTCGTAGCCGGATGCGCGGAAGCGGTCGGCGATGCGCATCACCTCGCGCTCCTCGGGCTCCGGCGAGACGAATTCGCGCCACAGCTTGCGCACCACGAACATCGCCGTCTCTGGCCGCGCCAGCAGGATGTCGAGCACGTCCTCGCCACCGAAGCGCCCGCTGCTGCCGAGCACCGTCTTCTCGCCGTCGTCGTGGGCAAACGGCCGCCAGCGGAATTCGCCGGTTTCGGGTTCGACGCTCCAGCCGGTAAAGGCGCGCGCCGCCTCCTTGATGTCGTGCTCGCTGTAGTTTCCCTCGCCCAGCGTGAACAACTCCATTACTTCGCGTGCGAAGTTCTCGTTGGGGCTGCCCTTGCGGTTGGTGGCCGAATCGAGGTAGACGACCATCGCCGGATCCTTGCCCACCGCGTGCAGCAGCGTGCCGAAATTGCCCAGCGCGTGGAGCCTCAGCAGCCGGTTCTGTTCCAGCATCAGCTTCGGGCTATGCACCTTCTCGATGCTGGAAACGAAATGGTTGTGCCAGAAAAGCGTCATCCGCTCGCGCAGCTGGTCGGCCGGCGTCGGCGCACGCAGCATCGCATCGACCCACCAGGCGCGAAGGGCCACGCCGCTGCGCTTGCGCATTTCCTTGCGCTCCTCCTCGGAAAGCATGCGCAGGCGTTGGGGCGAAACGTAGTCCAGCAGCTCGGCCGGCGGCGGCGACGGATCGCCCGTCGCCGTTGGCGCCAGCAGGCGCTCGATCGCCGCCTCGCGGGAAAGGCCGGCAAACGTCGCCACGTCGGCGGGCCGCGTGCCGATGCCAGCACGGCCGAGCAGATGCCGTGCATCCGCCTCCCCCATGGGTGCCGCCGACGCCGGCAGGGCGACCGCGGCAAGCACGAGGACGAAGAAGCGGGTGAAGGCGGACATGAATGCAGCTCCGGAACCGATGGTCGCATCCTGGAGGCGCGGTGTAAGCCAAGTGTGGCGCCACCCGCCGATTTGTAAGCGCCTGTTACCCGCCCGGCGGCCGTCCCGGGTGTTGTCTGGCGCAGGCGCCCGGCTTATAGTCCGCGCCATGACGCTCGACGCCCGGATTATCCCCATCCACGGCAAGGCCTTCCCGCCGTTGGTTCCCGCGCCGGGGCCGCTGCCGGAGCGCGGCGAACTGGCCGACCGGCGCGGCCGGCGCGTGCGCGACCTGCGCATCTCGGTCACCGAC
>CAYTFA010000351.1:0-2935 GCA_964436755.1 uncultured Rhodocyclaceae bacterium
TGGCCACGGAGGCGGCGCACGCCACCGCCTCGCCGCGCGCGCGCGCCGCGCGCAGCGCGTCGAGCGCGGCCGGCGTCACCGCCGGAAACAGCAGCGTCGCGCCCATCGTCATCGCGGTGCGCTCAGCCCTTGAGGTCGCGTTCGGCGGCAGCGCGCACGGCCTCGTCCAGCCACTGGTGCATGCTCTTGCCGCTCTTCGCGCGCGCCTCCTGGGCAAGGCGCTTGGCCTCGGGCGTCACGCCCTCGAGCTGGCCGTAGTAGCGCGTGCGGTGCGTACCGCCGCGGGCGCCGGGGATCGGGAAGTCGAAGTCGGCATGCGGCTCGCCCTCGCCGACGACGAAGTCGATCACGTAGAAGACCCCGCCGATGATCCACTCGAGCCGCGTCCGGCGCGCCTCCACCGGCAGCTTGTCGAGCGGCAGCGGGTATTTGAACTCGGGATTGGAGTTCATCAGGATGCGGCCGAACTCGGTATCGCGCAGCCAGGGCGGCATGCTCTCGTCGCCGACCACCACCTTGCCGCCTGGCCGGGTCACCCGCGCCATCTCGGCGAAGGCGCGCCGCACGTCGCCGAAGGCGTTGATGCCGCCGAAATGGAAGCAGGCATCGAAGCTGTTGTCGGCGAAGGGCAGGTAGTAGCCGTTGGCCAGCGCCGGCTCGACGCGCACCGTGCTGCCGTGCATGCGCTCCAGGTTCTTCGCCAGGAAGGAGGGCGAGAGGTCCTGGATGTAGAGCCGGCCCGAGGCGCCCAGGCGCCGCGCGATCAGTTCCGAGTCGCGGCCGGTGCCGGCGCCGGTCTCCAGCACGACGGCATCGGCGCGCAGCTCGAGCTTGTCGATCATGGCGTTGCGCACCGCCGTCTCGTCCTCGCCGTAGGTGCTGAAGGTGAGCGGCAGGTAGCGGTCGTAGGCGTCGGCGCGCTCCTCGTACTGCTGCAGCGACGCGCGGTCCACCGGCGGCAGCTCGAAGGGATAGACGAGGCCGGGCAGGCCGTCGCGGATCTCGAAGCGGTGCCCGGCGGCATTCACGAGGGCGCCGGATACCACCTCGCCGTCGCGGTGCACCGCATCGACCAGGGTCAGCGGGCCGAGCGTCGCCGGGTCGACATAGAACGATTCCTCTCCGCTGCGCACGCGTTTCCTCCCCGGCGGTGGTGTTGGCGGGCATGCTAGCATTATCGGCATGTCCCAAGGGGCGCACGGCGCGGCGCAATAACGATGAAAAAGCTGGTCATCTTCGGGCTCGGCAAGATCGGCGAGGTGGCCTATCGCCACATCCTGCGCGATGCCACGCACGAGGTCGTCGGCTTCACCTGCGATGCCGGGTGGATGGACGGCCGCACGAGCCACTTCGGCCTACCGGCCTGGCCCTTCGAGGAGATCGAGCGCCACGTGCCGCCCGGCAGCGCCGAGATGTTCGTCGCCATCGGCTACCACGGCCTGAATGCCGCGCGCGCGGCCAAGTGCGCCGAGGCGAAGGCGAAGGGCTATCGCCTCGCCAGCTACGTCAGCCCGCGCGCCGATACCGGCCCCTGGCTCGAGGTCGGCGAGTACAGCCTGATCCTCGACGGCGTCGGCATCCAGCCCGGCGTGCGCCTCGGCAACGACGTCTCGCTCTGGAACAACGTGCTGGTCGGCCACCATTCGACGGTCGGCGACCACTGCTGGATCGCCGCCGGCGCCACACTCGGCGGCGGCGTGTCGCTCGGCGAGCGCAGCTTCGTCGGGCTCAACGCCACGGTTGGCGGCGAGGTGACGCTCGGCGCCGAGTGCTTCCTCGGCGGCGGCTGCCTGGTGCTCAAGGACGCCCCGGCCAAGTCCGTCTTCGTCGCCCGCGCCACCGACCGCTTCCGCCTCGAAAGCGATGCCTTCGTGCGCATGACGGCGATGCCCTCGCTGGCGATGCCCAAGTAGGCGCCCGCGGCGCCGCGCCACCATGCCCACCTGGCGCAAGCTCGGCCGCATCTTCAATCCCCTCGAGGGGCCGGGCGTGCCGTGGATGCGCGAGTTCGCGCAATGCCCGACACCGCTCGCCCTGCCCGACGGGCGCCTGCGCATCTACGTCGCCGGCCGCCCGCCGCGCGATGCCGACCGGCTCTACGTCTCGCATACCGGCTACGTCGACCTCGCCGCCGGCGACGTCACGCGGGTCGTCGGCATCTCGCCGCAGCCGGTGCTGGAGCGTGGCGCCCTCGGCACCTTCGACGAGTTCGGCGTCATGCCCGGCAGCGTCGTCCGCTGCGGCGATGAACTGCGGCTCTACTACACCGGATGGACGCGCATGGAGTCCGTGCCCTACACGCTCGCCATCGGCGTTGCCGTCAGCCGCGACGGCGGCGAACGCTTCGAGCGGCTGGGCGAAGGGCCGCTGCTCGGCATCACGGCCGACGAGCCCTGGCTCGTCACCGGCCCCTCGGTGCAGCGGATCGATGGCACCTGGCACATGTGGTACCTCAGCGGGCGCAAGTGGCTGTTCGCCGAGGGCAAGCACGAGCCCGTGTACCAGGTCGTGCATGCGCGCTCGGCCGA
Organism: uncultured Rhodocyclaceae bacterium; assembly: GCA_964436755.1. Taxonomy (GTDB): domain Bacteria; phylum Pseudomonadota; class Gammaproteobacteria; order Burkholderiales; family Rhodocyclaceae; genus Sulfuritalea. The sequence goes on from CAYTFA010000351.1 coordinate 2,529, forward strand.
CGGCCTGGACGGGAAACGCGACGGCCGGCCGGTGCTGCCGGTGCTCGCCGAGGACGAATGCCAGGACGTGTTCTCGCCGTTCCGGCACGAGGGCCGCTGGCATGCCGTGTTCGCCTGGCGCCGGCCGTCCACCTCGGGCGGCGCCTACCGCTTCGGCCATGCGTGGTCGGACGACCTCGCGACCTGGCAGCGCGACGACGCCGATGCCGGCATCGGGCTCGCGGCCGAGGGCTGGGATTCGCGCATGACCTGCTACCCGGGGCTGATCGAGCACGACGGTCGGCTGCTGATGTTCTATTGCGGCAACGACTTCGGCCGCGAGGGCTTCGGCGTCGCCGAACTCGTCGCGGGCGCACCGCGATGAGCGCCGCCGCGCCCGCACCGTCGCTGCGCGACCGCCTCGTCGA
>CAYTFA010000352.1:0-2934 GCA_964436755.1 uncultured Rhodocyclaceae bacterium
GATGAGCGGCGTCATGCTGAAGACGGCGATCTACGGCCTCCTGCGCGTCAGCTTCGACCTGCTGTCGACGACGATCTGGTGGTGGGGCGTGGTGGCGCTGGCGGTCGGGCTGCTTACCGCACTGTTCGGCGTACTGCAAAGCACGGTGCAGAGCGACATGAAGCGCCTGCTGGCCTGGTCCTCGATCGAGAACATCGGCATGATCGCGGTCGGCCTCGGCCTCACCCTGATCTTCCATGCCTACCGGATGGAGGTGCTGGCGGCGCTCGCGCTTACCGCCGTGCTCTACCACTGCCTGGCGCATGCCGGCTTCAAGAGCCTGCTCTTCCTGTGCACCGGTTCCGTCCTGCACGCGACGAAGGAGCGCAGCCTCGGCAAGCTCGGCGGCCTGATCCACCGCATGCCCTGGGTGGCGTGGCTGGCGCTGGTCGGTGTCATTGCCGGTGCCGGCCTGCCGCCGCTGTCGGGTTTCGTATCGGAATGGCTGCTGCTGCAGGGCTTCCTGTTCTCGCCCGGACTGCCGCACCCTTGGCTCAACATGGTGGTGCCGGTGGCGGCCGCGCTGGTGGTGCTGGTGGCCGCGCTGGCCGGCTTCGCCATGGTCAAGTTCCACGGCATCGTCTTCCTCGGCCAGATGCGCGAACCGGCACTCAAGGATGCGCACGATGCCGGCCCCTGGGAGAAATTCGGCCTCGTCTGGCTGGCATTGTTTACGCTGTTGCTGGGCGTGCTGCCGCCGACGGTGATCCTGCGCCTCGACGCCGCCACGCAGCAGTTGCTCGGCACCGGTCTCGCCGCGAACCTGAGCCAGCAGGGCTGGTGGATGCTGGCGCCGATATCCGCCGAGCGCGCGAGCTACCAGCCGCTGATCTTCCTCGTCACCATCGCCGCCACGGTGCTGCTCGGTCGCTGGCTGGTGCGCCGCCTCTACCACGGCCGCGTGCGCCGCACCTCGCCCTGGGACTGCGGCTACCACTTCGAGGGTCCGCGCGCCCAGGACACGGCCGAAGGCTTTTCGCAGCCGATTCGCCGCATCTTCGAGCCGGTGTTCCGCATGCAGCGCCATTTCCCGACGCCGCGCGACACCGAGCCGGTGTACCGCGTCAAGGTCGACGACCACTTCTGGCACTGGCTCTACCTGCCCATCGCGCGTGCGGCCAACTGGATCTCGACCCTGGTGGTGACGCTGCAGGGCGGCCGCATCGCGGTGTACCTGATGTACAGCTTCATCACCCTGCTGGTCCTGCTGCTGGTGGCGCGGCCATGAGCAAGGCGAGCCTTTCTCATGGCCGCGCCTTGCCGGCGCATTGGGGAGCACCCCCTCCCGACTGCCCACGGCTGGCTTTGCACAGCCAGCCGGCTGCGGCGGCGCAGAGCAGTGCTCTGCGAAACCCCGCCTTCGCCCCCCGTCGTGCGGGGGAGGCGACTGATCTCCCCTGCCCGATGGGCAGGGTAAGGAGGGCGGGGTGATAAGCATCTCGGGTCTCCTCGGCCAGACTTTCGCCATCGCGCTGGCCCTGGTGCTGGCGCCGCTGCTGTCGGGCTGGGTGGGCCAGTGCCGGGCCTGGTTCCAGAGCCGCACGGCGCCACCCCTGCTGCAGCCGTACTACATGCTGCGCAAGCTGTTCCACAAGGACGTGGTGCTGGCGCACAACGCATCCTCGCTGTTCCGCGCGGCACCCTTCGTCATCTTCGGCTGCATGCTGCTCGCCTGCGCCATCGTGCCGACGCTGTCGACCGACCTGCCGCTGGCGCCGGCGGCCGACGCCCTGGCCCTGGTCGGAGTCTTCGGCCTGGCGCGCATCTTCCTGTCGCTGGCCGGCATGGACGTCGGCACGCCCTTCGGCACGCTGGGCGGCCGCCGCGAGATGCTGATCGGCTTCCTCGCCGAGCCGGCGCTGCTGATGGTCTTCTTCACGCTGGCGATGATCGCGCAATCGACCTCGGTGGCTACCATCGTCGATGCGCTGGTGCATCGGGACCTCGTGATCTACCCGAGCCTGGCCTTCGCCGGCGTTGCCTTCACCTTCGTCTCGCTGGCCGAGAACGCCCGGGTGCCGGTGGACAATCCGGCCACCCACCTCGAGCTGACCATGATCCACGAGGCGATGATCCTCGAGTACTCCGGTCGCCACCTGGCGCTGATCGAGTGGGCCGCCAGCCTCAAGCTGTACGCCTATTCCTGCCTCGGCCTGGCGCTGTTCTTCCCGTGGGGGATCGCGGCAGGCGACAACTTTCTGGCGCTGGCGGCGGCGATCCCGCTGCTGGTGTTCAAACTCGCCATCGGCGGCGTGCTGCTTGCGTTCATCGAGACGGTGAATGCGAAGATGCGCATCTTCCGCGCGCCGGAGTTCCTTGGCACCGCCTTCCTGCTCGCCGTGCTCGGCCTGCTGGTGCGCCTGCTGCTGGAAGCGAAGGTATGAGCGCAATACCCTTCTCGTCTCAACTCATCAACCTCTTCGCCGCGGTGATCCTGCTGCTGGCCTTCGCCATGCTGGCGCAGCGCCGCATGCCGGCGCTGGTGAACCTGTTCGCCCTGCAGGGCCTCTGCCTCTGCCTGGCCACGCTGGTTACCGCGGTGAGCACGGGCCAGGCCCACCTGTATTACTCGGCGGGCCTCACGCTGCTGCTCAAGGTGCTGGCGCTGCCCTGGATCCTGCACCGCCTGGTGCGCCAGTTGCACGTCAAGCGCGAAGTCGAGGCGCTGATCAACATCCCCACCACGATGCTGGTCGGCATCGTGCTGGTCATGGTCGCCTTCAACGTCGCGCTGCCGATCTCGGCGCTGTCGCACACGATCACGCGCGGCACGCTGGGCATCGCGCTGGCCGTGGTGATGCTCGCCTTCCTGATGATGATCACGCGGCAGAAGGCGATCACCCAGGTGGTCGGCTTCCTCTCCATGGAGAACGGCCTGTTCCTCGCCGCCACCAG
>CAYTFA010000353.1:0-2924 GCA_964436755.1 uncultured Rhodocyclaceae bacterium
GCCGCAGGTCCAGCCCAGCCAGGGCACGCCGACGCGCTGGCCGGCGGCGAGGCCGGCGACTCCGGCGCCGAGCGCATCGACGCGGCCGACGATCTCGTGGCCGGGAATCATCGGCAGCACCGGGTCGGGCAGTTCACCATCGACGAGATGCAGGTCGGTGCGGCAGACGCCGCAGGCCTCGACGGCGATGCGCACCTGCCCGGGGCCGGGTTCGGGCGTCGGCAGCTCGACCGCGCGCAGGGCGGTGCCGGGCTTGTCGAGGATCATGGCGCGCATGGTGCGTCCTTCGCGTTCAGGCCAGCATCGGCGCCACCAGGGGCACGAAGGCGACGGGCAGCACGGACCGGCGTGCGACGCGGCCATCCTCGTCCCGGGTGACGAGCACGAGGTCCTGCACTTCGTGCGGCAGGCCAACCGGCACGACCATGCGGCCGCCGGGCTTCAGTTGCGTGACGAGGGCTTCGGGCACATGCACGGCCGCCGCGGCGACGAGGATCGCATCGTACGGCGCGTGCTCGGGCCAGCCCAGCCAGCCGTTGCCGGTGGCGACCTCGACGTTCGCGTAGCCGAGGCGCTGCAGGCGCCGTGCGGCGTCCTGCGCCAGCTCGTCGAGGATCTCGAGCGTATAGACCTTCCTGACGAGCCGCGCGAGCACCGCCGCCTGGTAGCCGGAGCCGGCGCCGATCTCGAGCACCGTGTGGTGCGGGCGCGGGTCGATCAGGTCGGTCATCAGCGCGACGATGAAGGGCTGCGAAATCGTCTGGCCGCGGCCGATGGGGAGCGGGTGGTTGGCGTAGGCCTGGTGGCGCAGCGCGTCCGTCACGAATTCCTCGCGCGGCACGTCGCGCAGGGCATCCAGCACGCGCTCGGCGAAGGCGTCGCGGCCCGTGGCGTGGCGGGTCTCATGCGCTTCGGCGCGGATGTCGGCGAGCAGCTGCTCGCAGTCGTGATTGGGGGCGCTCATCGTCGCGGGCGAATCCTGAAGCTATGCGCATAGTGTAGCGGGGTGGGGTGGTGGCTGCGTTGCAGCGGGCGGCGTCAGCGGCCGGATGCGGGGCGCCGCCTCATGGGCTCCCGCCCTGCGGGTTCCCTTGCTGCGGGGCCGCGCCAGGCCGCCGGCGAAACTAGCCTGCGTCGCCCCGGGGCGCCGCAGTCGTCGGACATCTCCGGCGGACGGCCCCTGTCACGGCTCCTCGCTGCGGCGTCCGCCAAATCGGCGGCACTCCGATTCCGGCCTGCGCCTGTGACGTGTGCGACGGCCGCATTCGGCCAGAAGCTGTCGCACGATGTGCCCGTGCTGAAGACATTCCAACGACCGCTGTACTTCGGGACCTGCCGGATGGCCAAGTCGTGCTTCTCGGCCTAACCGGCCGTTGCCCGACTATACGAGTCGGTCTGCAATGGGAAGGTAACCTGCCGTTGGACGGTGAGAAAACTCCTGATCGGCCCGAACGTCCGCTCTACGCAGGAACGAAGGCGAACTAACGACCCAAACCCGTCCTTCGATTTCTCCAAAGCGGTCCAACGATCATCTACGACTTTTCGGCTTTACGTTGCTTCGAGGCGTTCGTTCATGTACCACTCGCAGGTGGCCGCTTGTGTTTCAGGGGCGACGCCGTAAATTGCCCCTCAGACGACACCATCCCTCGCAAAATTTGCGCCGCTGGAGGACTAGCCGCGCTCACTCATGGTATGTTTCGAGCCATTGTCGCGAGTGACATAAAGGCAAACGCGAATTCGAATTTCAATTATCAAGGATGATGTCAATTGGGCCATAAAATCGTTTCGGCACTGATTCTTTCTACGCTCGTGCCTTTGCAATGCTTGGCCGAAGGACCAAAGAAAATCCAGGACAACTCCTTCCTTGTCGAAGAAGCCTATAACCAGGAGGCGGGCGTCGTTCAGCACATCCAGAGTGTGATGTACAACCAGAAGACGAAGGACTGGTTCTATACCTTCACGCAGGAGTGGCCGGTACCCGACGAAACGCATCAGCTGTCATACACCATTCCCGTCACGCGTTTGGCGAATCCCGGTGCGACCGGTGTTGGCGACATCGTCCTGAACTACCGTTATCAGGCCGTATTGAAGGAGCATGTGGCCTTCGCGCCGCGGCTGTCGGTCATCCTGCCGACCGGCGATTACTAGAAGGGGCTCGGCGCCGACGCCGCCGGCATTCAGACCAACCTGCCCTTGAGTCTGGAACTGTCCGAACAGTTCGTCACTCATTTCAACCTTGGCGCCACGTACACGCCGGGCAGCAAGGAGGCTGGAGGGGCGAAGGCAAACACGACGGGAACCAACTACGGCGCCAGCCTCATCTATCTGGCATCCGAAAATTTCAACCTGATGCTCGAAGCCGTCAGAACAACCACGGAACTCGTTCAGCCCGACGGCAGCAAACAACGCGACACCGTCACGCTCATCAATCCGGGCGTCCGCTTCGCCAAGAACTATGACTCCGGCTTGCAGATCGTCTCGGGCCTGTCCCTCCCGCGCGGTATCGGCTCATCCTCGGGAACCAAAGGGGTGCTGCTGTATCTGTCGTTCGAGCATCCGTTCAAATAGTTTCCGGAATTATTTCCCCTCGCTGCGCGGCCGATCGAGCAATCGCAAGCCGTTGAAGACGACGACCAGGCTCGCGCCCATGTCGGCGAACACAGCCATCCACATGGTCGCCTGACCAGCAACGGCAAGGCCAATGAACACGGTCTTGATGCCGAGCGCGAGGGCGATGTTCTGCTTGAGAACCGTGGCGGTGCGCCGCGACAGGCGGATGAAAGCCGGCAATTTCCGCAGGTCGTCGTCCATCAGTGCCACGTCGGCGGTTTCGATCGCGGTGTCGGTCCCGGCCGCGCCCATGGCGATGCCGATGTCGGCGCGGGCCAGCGCCGGGGCATCGTTGATCCCGTCGCCGACCATGC
>CAYTFA010000354.1:0-2919 GCA_964436755.1 uncultured Rhodocyclaceae bacterium
TCGACCGCCGCATCCCGCACGCCGCGCTCTGCGACCTCTTCGGCGCCGCCAACGAGGGTTTCCCACCGATCAACAGCCTGCTCGAGCACGCGTTCGCGGTCGATGCCGCCGGCACGCTCACCCTGCACTGGGCGCCGTCGCGCGCCGGCGGCCAGTACCTGCCCAACCAGTGCCGTGCCTGGGCCGATGCGCTCGATCCGTTTCGCTACGAGGCGCTCGATGCGGCGCAGCTGCCGGCCCGCCTCGCCGCACACGACGGCCTCGCCCGCGCCGAAGTGTTCCTCGCCGGACCCGCAGCCACGCTGCCGCCGCTGGTCGCGGCGCTGCAGGCGGCCGGAGTTGCCGCCGACCTGTTGCATGTCGAGCCGCTGTGAACGCGACGCGCAAGACGATTCCCATCCTGGCGCAGGGCGAAGACCCCGCGGCGGATGCCTGTGCCGGTGCGGAACCCTATGCGCTGATGGTGCTTGGCGACAGCATGGCGCCCGAATTCGTCGAGGGCGAGATCATCGTGGTCGAGCCCGAGGGGCTCGCCACCGACGGCTCCTTCGTGCTGGCATGGCTCGACGGCGAGCTCATCTTCCGCCAGCTTGCCCGTGCCGGCGGGGGCTGGCGCCTGCAGGCCCTCAATGCCGCCTATCCGGCAGCGGATATTCCCGGCCTCGACGCGGTCAAAGGGGTCGTCATCCAGAAATCGAAGCCCGGCAGGCGCCGGGCCACCAAGCGCTACGTCGACTAATGCCCTACTACATCTATCGCATCACCCCCACCGGGCCCCTCCGCCGCCTCGACAAGCTGGCCGAGTTCGAGGCGTTCAAGGACGCCTCCGCGGAAGCCAAGCGCCTGCGGCGCGAAGCCGCGCTCGAGGCCGGCGCGCAGATACGCTCCATATTTGCCGCCAACGAGCTGGAGGCGGAAGATCTCCTCAACCAGCCGCCGCGCGAGGACCCGGCGGCGGGCGAGGACTACTGAGCGCCGATGCCGGCGAGCGCCGACTCCCTGCTGCCCTGCGTCTTCCAGCGAGCGCTGCTGGCGCGGCATGCGGTGTGCGAGCTGGCTGCCAGCCACCAGGTCGCCGAGCGCGAGACCATCAGCTGCTCGCATCCGGCGGCGCACCTCGATTGCGCGCGGCTGGCCGAACTGCTGCGCGACAAGTCGTCGTTCGCGCTGCGCGTGGCGGATGCGCGGCGCATCCTGCCGCATGCGATGGTGATGAAGATCCAGTGCGGCGGGCTCGACGGCCTCAAGGCCGTGCTCGACGCCGATGCCGTCGCGCCCAACGTGCGGCGCCTGGTGCGCCTGGCGCTCGAGCGCCACGGCGAGCTGGCGGCGCTGCCGTTCTCCGAAATCGTCAAGGGCGTCGCGGCATGGAAGCTGCGCCGCCGCCATCCCGGGGGGGCGCCGTGATCCGCGGCATGGGTGAGCTGGTCGCCGCGGTGCAGGCCAATTGCGACATTGCCGATGCACGCTTCGCGCGCGACGTCAGCCTGTGCACCTACCTGCTCGGCATGCGCGAGTTCTACCGCTGGGAGCACGACCTACCCTACGGCGTGGCACCGCCGCGCGACGAGGTCGGTCGCTGGATCGCCACGCGCGAGGAACGCTGGGAGCGCATTGCCGACGACGATTTCGTCGCGCTGCCGGTGGGCGGGCGCGAGTTCGACCCCTTTGCCGCGGCCGACATCAATGCCGAGCTGGCCGGCAGCGGCCTGGTGTATGGCGCCGGCCTCGGCCGGTTCCGCAAGCCGCATTTCTTCCTCGGCCGCCTCGAGCGCGACGAGGCGCGCGGCGCCGCCCGCCTGCTCGTTTGCGGCTGCGAGTACGCGCGCGACGTCTCCGCGATTCCCGCCGCGGCCCAGGGCGATACCCTGATCGTGCGGCGCGAAGCGCTGCGCCAGTGGCTGTGGGAGAAGGCCGAAGGCTGGAATGCGCGCCCGCAGGACGGGGCGCTGAAATCGGCGCTGCTCGCCTATGGTTTCGCCGCCGACCCGCAGGGCGCCATCGAGCGCATGGCCGACGGCGAGATCGAGACGCTGGCGCTGCACGAAGAGGGCGAGCTGGCGGCCGGGCGCCAGCTGGGGCCGGGCTGGGAGCGCATGATCGCCGGCCTGGTCGGCAAGCGCGCCGAGATTTTCGCGCGCGCCGTGCGCGACAACCTGGCCGACTGCCTGGTCACCCTGCCGGGCCTCTTGGCGCGCGGCGGGCCCGACGCGCTGCACTTCTGGTTCGCCACCTTCGAGGGCCTGCGCCGCGAACTGTTTCCCGCCCTGGCGACCGCCTATGCGCAAGGCGCCGACCGCGGCGCGGCCGTCGAACAGGCCGCGCGGGCCGGGCGCGGGCACTTCGCCGCGCTCGGTGCACGCCTGCCCGGCATGGACGAGAAGGCCATCGAAGCGCTATCGCACGACGCGCGTGCGCTGGCGCTCTGATCCCCCGCCTACTCCTTGAATGCCTCGACGGCGATGGTGATGGTCACCTCGTCGCTGACGTAGGGCGCGTACTTGCCCATGTCGAACTCCGAGCGCTTCACGCGCGTCGTGGCGTTGGCGCCGATGGCGTCCTTCTTCAGCATCGGGTGCGGCATGGCATGGAAGGAGGTGACGGCCAGCGTCACCGGCCGCGTGACGCCCTTGATGCTGAGGTTGCCATCGACGGCAACCGGTTTGTCGCCTTCGAAGCGGACGGCGGTCGACTTGAACGTGATGGTCGGGAACTTCTCGGTGCTGAAGAAATCCTCGCCCTGCAGGTGGCTGTTGAACAGCGGGTAACCGGTGTCGACCGACTTGGCATCGATGGTGACATCCACCGATCCGGTCTTCGCGGCGCGATCGAGCACCAGCTTGCCGCTGGTCTTGTTGAAGCGCTGCACCTGGTTCGAGTAGCCGAAATGGCTGTACTCGAAGCGCGGGTAGGTGTGGG
>CAYTFA010000355.1:0-2917 GCA_964436755.1 uncultured Rhodocyclaceae bacterium
GGAAGTCGACCTAGGTTTCCGCGCCGGACCGGCGCCATCGATACCGGAAGGAGTCGCCACCATGAGAATGCTCCTGCTGCTACTGGTTGCACTGCTGCCCCTTTCGTCCGGCGCGGCGTGGACGGACTCGAACGGCAAGCCGACGGCCGACACGGAAAGCATGCGCAGCGCCGGCGACTTTGGCGCCCAGCTGGTGCTGACGCCCGACGAGAAGCAGTTCCGCAAGGCCTGGTCCGGGACCAAGGGCACACCCACGCTGCGCGCCACCAATTCGGCGCGTGCCGGCGGCGCGGTGGCGGCCATGATCGTGTTCCACGGCTGCGTGGCGAAGGCCGGCGGCGCCTGTGACGTGAGCGTCGACTTCAAGCTGCAGGGGCCGGATGGCAGGCAGGCGCCGGCGGGCGGCGGGCCTGTGTGGACGGGCGAGCCGGCACCGGCCGGCATGCTGCGCCTGGGCCAGGCCAGCATGACCGTGCGCTTCGATGCGACGGACCGGCCCGGCGACTACCGGGTCCTGGCCAGGGTCACCGACAAGGTGGCCGGACGCACGCTCGACCTGGCGGCGCGCCTGGCGCTGGGCCGCTAGGTTCAGGCCAGCGCGTCGCGCCCCAGCCGCGTTGCGTCGGCGACGCCGGTGAGCGCCAGCGCGACTTCCATTTCCTTGCGCAGCGTCGCCAGCATGTGGGCGACCCCGGCTTCGCCGCGCGCGGCGACGGCATAGCCCCAGGCACGGCCGAGCAGGCAGGCGCGGGCGCCGAGCGCGAGCGCCTTGACCACGTCGAGGCCGCTGCGCACGCCGCCGTCCATCAGCACTTCGATGCGGTCGCCGACGGCGTCCACGATGCCGGGCAGGGCCTCCGCGCTGGCGGCAACGCCGTCGAGCTGGCGTCCGCCATGGTTGGAGACGACGATGCCGTCGGCGCCCGCATCCGCCGCAAGGCGCGCGTCGTCGACGTCGAGGATGCCCTTCAGCACCAGCTTGCCGGGCCAGTGGGCACGCACCCAGTCGAGGTCGCGCCAGGTCACCGCCGGGTCGAACTGGCTGTCCACCCAGGCCTTGAATTCGGGCAGGCTGCGCGCGTCGGGCACCGCGGCCGTCAGGTTGCCGAAGGTGAGCGGCTTGCCCTTGAGCGCGACATCGACCAGCCAGCCCGCATGCGAGGCGAGCTGCCAGGCCTGTACCAGCCTTCCGCGCAGCGATTCGACCCCGGCCATGCCGTTGCGCACGTCGCGGTAGCGGGCGCCCATCACGGCGAGGTCTACGGTGAGCATCAGCACCGGGCAGCCGGCGCCGGCGGCGCGCGCCATCAGCTCGCGCGCGTAGCCGCGGTCGCGCATCACGTAGAGCTGGAACCAGAAGGGCGCGGTGGTCGCCGCGCGCACTTCCTCGATGGCGCAGATCGACACCGTCGATTCGCAAAAGGGCACACCGGCGGCCTGGGCGGCGCGTGCGGCCTGCACTTCGGCGCGGCGCGCCATGGCGCCCATGAGGCCGAGCGGGGCGAGCGCGACCGGCAGGGCCAGCTCCTGGCCGAGCACGCGGGTGGACAGGGACAGGCGGGAGACGTCGCGCAGCACGCGCTGGCGCAGGCGCAGGCGGGCGACCGCTGCGCGGTTCTCGCCTGCCGTCACCTCGTCGTAGGCGGCGCCATCGAGGTAATCGAAGAGGTGGCGCGGCAGGCGCAACTGCGCCAGCGCACGGTAGTCGTCGACATTGGCCGGGGCAAGGCCGAGGCCGCGGGTCTCGGGAGTCATGGTCGGCATCCTCCGTTCTCGGTCGCGCTTAGGATACCCATAAGAAATCGGAATCGCACGCCGCGCGTGCGTTCGCTATGCTGCCGGGCATGGCGCAGTGGCTGACCCTCTCCCGTGCCGCGCACCTGCTCGGCATCACGCGCGTGGCGCTGCAAAAGCGCATCCGCGACGGCGAGCTGCCCTCGTTCGACGGCATGGTCGATGCCGACGACCTGCTGCGCGCATGGCCCGGTCTCGACCTCGAGCAGTCCGGTTCCTTCGAGAAGACGCGCGCAATCCGCGAGGATGCCTTTGCCCGTCGCCTGCGCGAGCACGTGCTGCCGTCGCAGGAGGCGCTGGCGCAGCGGCTGTTCGCCCAGGGCCAGGAACTCGCCGATGCGCAGCGCACCCTGACGCGCTACCACGCCCTGTTCGAGCGCCTGCGCGCGCGGCTCGACGCCGCGCCGCCGCCGGCCCCGGCCGAGCTCGCGCACCTGCTCGACGAGGGCCTGGCGCAGGCTATTTCCCTGCCGCCGGCGGGGTCGGATGCGGCAGCCCTCGATGCTATCCTGCGGGTCATGTCGGCCCACGTCACGGTCCGTCCCTCGGGTCGCGAGTTCTTCGTCGAAGGCTCGGAAACCCTGCTCAAGGCGGCGCTGCGCGCCGGCCTGGCGCCGAACTACGGTTGCGGCAACGGCAACTGCGGCCTGTGCAAGGCGCGCGTCGTTTCCGGCGAGGCGCGCGCCGTGGCGCCTTCCGACTATCTCTTTTCCGAGGCCGAGAAGGCCCAGCACCACGTGCTGATGTGCGCCTGCACGGCGCACAGCTCCGATTTGGTGCTGGAGATGCTCGAGGCCGGCGCGCCGGCGGACATTCCCGAGCAGCGCATCGTTGCCAAGCTGCGCCGCATCGACAGCCTCGATGACCACGTGATGCGGCTGCACCTGCAGACGCCGCGCAGCAGCCGCCTGCGTTTCCTCGCCGGGCAGCGGGTAACCCTGGGCATCCGCGCCGGCGTCGGCGACGGCAACGACGTGCATGGCGAACTGCCGGTCGCGAGTTGTCCGTGCGACGACCGCAACCTGATCTTCCATGTCGATCGCGGGAGTGCCGCGAGGGACTTCGCCGAAAGCGTCTTCGCCGGTCGGGTCAAGGTCGGCGACGACGTCTCGGTGTGGGGCCC
>CAYTFA010000356.1:0-2912 GCA_964436755.1 uncultured Rhodocyclaceae bacterium
CCTTGTCGCGCTGCACCAGCTTGTTGACGTTCTCCGGCGCCTTGGCCGGGTTGGACTCGTCGTCAACCGTGACGAATTCGATCTCGCGCCCGCCGAGCTTGCCGCCGCGCTCATCCACCGCGAGCTTGAAGCCGTTGGTGATGGCGACGCCGAGCTGGGCAAAGGTGCCGGTATAGGGCAGCATCAGGCCGACCTTGATCTTGGCCTGCTGGGCCAGCGCCACCGCAGAGGGCAGCAGCGTGCCGACCGCGGCCGTGCCGGCGATCGCCGCCGAGCCCTTGAGGAAGCCGCGGCGGTCATAGGAATTCCTGTCTTGTTTGCTCATGTTCTCCTCCATGGTTATTTGTGCGGTGCCGGCTCCGGCCGTTCCGTAGCGCGCCTGACTATATCAGCAACCCGGACGGGTGCGTCAAGGCAGGGCGCGGCGCGGACGGAAGCTATTCGTGTGCTTTTCCGGGTCCTCGCAAAAAGTATAGGCGGCAGACATCAAATTCCCGTCACGGCCGCGTCAAATCTTTGTCAAATGCGCCGGCGTGTCAGGCCGTCGCCAGCGCGAGGCAGACCCGCGTGCCGCCCTCCTCGCGCGGCTCGAAGCTGATCGTCCAACCCGCCTGCTCGCAAATGCGCTTGACGATGGCCAGGCCCAGGCCAAAGCCGTCACTGCCGCGGGCGTCGCCGCGATGGAAGCGGCGCAGCAATTCCGGAATCCGCTCGCGCGCCATGCCCGGCCCCGTGTCAGCGATTTCGACGCGCGCGCCCTGGCTGGAAAGGCGCACCGTCCCGCTCTCGGTGTAACTGACGGCATTCGCCAGCAGGTTCGACAGCACGACCTGCAGCGCCCGGCGCGGTGCCCGCAGCAGCACGCTTTCGCCCAGCTCCACGACGAGCGCGAGGCCTTTGGCTTCGGCGCGCTCTCGCACCGATTCAGCCGCCTCCTCGAGGCAGTCGCGCAGGTCCACCTCCGCGGCCAGGCCGTCGGCCTGCTCGCGTGCCATGAGCAGGAAGGCGTTCACCAGTTCGGTCAGGCGCGTCGCCGCCGCGGCGATCTTCATCACGCGGCCGCGGCCCTTGGCCGACAGGTCGGCGTCCTCCAGCATCAGCTCGCAACTGGTTTGAATCGCCGTCAGCGGTGTGCGCAGTTCGTGGCTGACGTCGGCGGTGAAGGCACGCTCGCGCTCGAGCAGGCGTACCGTGCGCTCGTGGAAGCCGTCGAAGGCGGCTGCCAGCTCCGCCACCTCGCGCTCCGGATAATTCTCAGCCAGCGCCGGGCCCGCCTCCATGCCGTCGAGCAGGCGTACGCGCCGGGCGAGGTCCACGATCTGCCGCGTCAGGCGGCCCGAAAGCCAGTAGCCGACCAGCGCCGTCGCCAGGAAAGTCAGCAAGGCTCCGGAAATCAGCGTCCAGGTGAAATGGCGCTGCCTGTCGTCGTGGAGGCTGACCGAATACACGACGAAGAAGCTCAGACTGCCGATTTCGCGCACCTCGACGCGATAGTGGTCGTCGCCGCGGCGCACGTCGTGGAACCCGGGGCCGAGCGCGCGCAGCTCCTCCGGCAGCTGGCTGCGCTCGGCCGCATCGAGGGCGATGAACCCCTGGATCAACCAGCTCGCCCGGAACCACTTGCGCAGCGACAGGGCCTCGGTATCCGGCCGCACCTCGTAGCGGTGCAGGGAACGGTATGGCGGGCCGTCGCCGCGGCCGTAGCGCTCGAACTGTTCGAGCAGGCTCTGCATCTCGTCGGAGACGATCTGGTCGATCAGCTGCGACTCCTGTTGCCTGTTGAGCTGGTGGATGGCGATCGCGTGCAGCAGTACCAGCACCGCGCCGGCCAGCGCGAAGCTGAGCGCCAGCTTGAGGCGGAGGCTACGCCTGACGACCATCGTTCACCGCGAATCGATAACCGACGCCATGCACGGTGACGATGGGAGCACGGCCGCGGCCGTCGGTCAGCGCGCGGCGCAGCAGGTGCATGTGGCTGCGCAGCGAATCGCTCTGCGGCTGCTCGTCGCCCCAGAGTTCGCGCTCCAGCTCGACGCGGGTGAACACGCGCTGCGGCGCCGACATCAGCATCTCGAGCAGGCGCAGGCACTTGCGCGAGACATGCACCGGGCGCCCCTCCACCGTCACTTCCAGCGTCGCCGGATCGAACTCCACGGCCTCGTAGGCCAGGCGCCGGTCGACCACCCGTCCGCGCCGCCGTGCCACGAGGGCATTGAGCCGGGCCTCGACCTCGCGCAGCGCGAAGGGTTTGACCAGGTAGTCGTCGGCGCCGCAATCGAAGGCGGCGAGTTTGTCGTCGAGCATGTCGCGCGCAGTGAGGATCAGCACCGGGACATCCTGGCGCGCATCGCGCCGCAGCTTGCGGCACAGTCCCAGCCCGTCGACCCCGGGCAGGCCGAGGTCGAGCACGACGGCATCGAAGTCGCCCGACACGGCGAGGTGCATCCCCGTCACGCCGTCGCGCGCGAGATCGACGACGTTGCCCCGCCCTTCGAGGAACTCGTAGAGGTTGGTGGCGATATCGAGGTCGTCCTCGATGATCAGGACGCGCACGCCGAAAACCCCGTCAGTCCATCAGCGAAGCTTGAAACGCTGGATCTTGCCGGTGGCAGTCTTCGGCAATTCGTCGACGAAATCGACCCAGCGCGGATACTTGTAGGGCGCCAGCTTTTCCTTGACGTGGCTCTTCAGCGACTCCTTCATCGCGTCCGAACCCTGCACGCCGGGCTTGAGCACCACATAGGCCTTGGGCTTGATCAGCTCGTCGGTATCGGCATGGGCGACGACCGCCGCTTCGAGGATGTCCGGATGGGTCATCAGCGCCGCCTCCACCTCGAAGGGCGAGACGTAGATGCCTGACACCTTGAGCATGTCGTCGGAACGGCCGCAGTACTGGTAGTAGCCGTCGTCGA
>CAYTFA010000357.1:0-2909 GCA_964436755.1 uncultured Rhodocyclaceae bacterium
GCCAGGGCCAGGCCTCTGCCCACCGGGGGCGGGCGACTTTCGTGGTGGAGCGGATGTTCATGCCGAGTTTTACGTTTTGGTGATGCGACTTGCTGCGTCTTCGATGCTTGCGACTATAGCATCGCAGTCGAGGCCGCGCACGTCCTGGCCCTCGTTGTAGCCGTAGGGAACGAGGAAGACCGCGCAGCCGGCCGACCTGCCGGCCTTGAAGTCGTGCACCGAATCGCCGATCAGCAGCGTGTCGGCCGGCGAGACGCCGAGCCGGCCGCAGGCCCAGATGACCGGCATCGGGTCGGGCTTCGGGCGGGGCAGCTGATCGCCGCTGACGGCGACGTCGAGGAAGGGCGCGAGGCCGGTGCGTTCCAGCAAGGGCAGGGTGAAGGCCGCCGCCTTGTTGGTGATGACGCCGAGCGGCAGCCCCATGGCCTTGAGCGCCCTCAGGCCTTCCATGACACCGGGGAATGGCATGGCGGCGCGGCCATTCACGTCCGCGTAGTGTTTCTTGAACGAGGCCAGCGCATCGGCGGGCGGCGGCGCCGGATCGTCGGCCGCCTCCAGTTTGCCGGCCAGCACCCGCTTGACCAGGTTCGGGATGCCCCGGCCGACATAGGCGCGGATGTCCCCGATGGCCACGGGCGGCCGGCCGAGATTGGCCAGCATGCCGTTGGCGGCGGCATGCAGGTCGAGCACGGTGTCGAGGAGCGTGCCGTCGAGGTCGAGCAGGACGGCCCGTACTGACAGCTGGGCGGAGAGATTCAAGCCTTCGCCAATTCGGCGCGCATCTGGCCAATGATGGTGTCGTAGCGGTTCGGGTCGGCCTCGTTGCGCTTGCCGAACACCGCCGAACCGGCGACGAAGGTGTCCACGCCGGCGCGCGCCACCTCGGCGATGTTGGCCGGGCCGACGCCGCCGTCGATTTCCAGCTCGACTTCGAGGCCGCGCTGGTCGATCATCTGACGGACTTTTCTGGCCTTGTCGAGCACGTAGGGGATGAACTTCTGGCCGCCGAAGCCGGGGTTCACCGACATCAGCAGCACCATGTCGAGCTTGTCGAGCGTGTATTCGAGCACGTCGAGCGGCGTCGCCGGGTTGAAGACGAGACCGGCCTTGCAGCCGTTCTCCTTGATCAGGGCGATGGTGCGGTCGATGTGTTCCGAGGCTTCCGGGTGGAAGGTGATGTAGGTGGCACCCGCCTTGGCGAAATCGGGGACGATGCGGTCAACCGGCTTGACCATCAGGTGCACGTCGATCGGCGCGGTGACGCCGTGCTTGCGCAATGCTTCGCAGACCAGCGGGCCGATGGTCAGGTTCGGCACGTAGTGGTTGTCCATGACGTCGAAATGGACGATATCGGCGCCGGAAGCCAGTACATTGTCGACCTCCTCGCCCAGCCTGGCGAAGTTGGCGGAGAGAATCGACGGGGCGATGCGGTAGTTCGACTTGGCCATGAAACGGGCCTCCTCCATTAGAATGAATCGATTCTAGCTGTCGCCCTCGCCAGGCCGGCTAATTTTTTCTGATGGCAACCATAAGGTGACCGAGAGCGATGGGTGAAGCCAAGAAGTACGAGATCCGCGTCGATGTCGTGACCGGCTATCTGGAGGATCAGTCCGAACCGGCGGCGAACCGATATGTCTTCTCGTATGCCATGACCATCACCAACGTCGGCACGGTGACGGCCCAGCTCATTTCCCGCCACTGGGTGATCACCGATGCCAACGGGCGCGTTCAGGAAGTGCGCGGCCTTGGTGTGGTCGGCCATCAGCCGTTGCTGCGTCCGGGCGAGAAGTTCGAGTACGCCAGCGGCTGCGCGCTCGAAGCGCCCGTGGGCACCATGAAAGGCAGCTACCAGATGGTGGCTGAGGACGGCACGCAGTTCGATGCGCCGGTCGCGGAGTTCGTGCTATCCATGCCGCGCACGCTGCATTAGTCCTTCGGCTTCGGTGACTGACAGCCGTTTCCAGGGCAGCGGCACCAGGCCGGGCACGCGCTCCCGGTAGCGGCGGTAGGCATCGCCATGCATGGCGATCAGCTTGTTCTCTTCGAGCCGGGAGCCGATGATGAAATAGAGCGTGATCATCAGCGCCGAGGTCAGCGCTGGCGCAGTCATGTCGCGCGTCCACATCAGCACCAGGCAAAGGAAGTACCATGGGTGGCGCACGTGCCGATGCAGCCCGGAAATCCCGAAGCCTTCACGGTCCGCGGTGCCGCGATCGCCTTGCCGGATCTGGCGCAGGCCGAGGAACTCCCGCATGTCGTAAGCGCGCGCCGCAACGGCGGTGCCAGCCACCGCGGCCAGCGCCAAGCCGTTCGCCAGCCAGGCCCAGGCGCCCGTCCAGCGCCACAGCCAATCGCTCTTGGTGCCATACACCAGCCAGAGCACCGGCAGCAGCGCGGCGACAGCGAAGATGTTGAAGCCGAGCCGGTAAGCGGGCATGGCGTCCGGCCAGCGGCGGGCCATCCAGTTCTTGCAGGCCGTGGATGCGAGCAGCGAATGCACGGCGCCGTAGAGCATCCAGGCCAGCGCGATCCAGACGAGGTTCACGACCTGTAATCCGCGTTGATCTTCACGTAGTCGTAGGAGAAGTCGCAGGTCCACACCTTGCCGGAAGCACCGCCGCGGCCAAGGTCGACGCGGATGGTGATCTCGGCTGGCTTCATCGCTGCCGCGCCGTCCGCTTCCTGGTAGCTGGTTGCGCGGCCGCCGTTCTCCGACACCAGGACCTCAGTTTCGTTGCTGCCCAGCCAGACCTTGATCTTGGCGACGTCCATGTCGCGCAGCGCCGGATCGTTGCCCCAGGCGTTGCCGATGGCGCCAAGAATGCGGCCGAGGTTGGGGTCGGAAGCGAAGAAGGCGGTCTTGACCAGCGGCGAATGGGCGATGGCGTAGCCGACGGCCTTGGCTTCCT
>CAYTFA010000358.1:0-2899 GCA_964436755.1 uncultured Rhodocyclaceae bacterium
GCAGCGCCTGATTCCGCTCAAGGAAGGCAAGGGCCGCGCGGCGGCGGTGGAGGTGCTGCTCAACTCGCCGCTGATCTCCGACCTGATCTTCAAGGGCGAGGTGCATGGCATCAAGGAGATCATGAAGAAGTCGAAGGAACTCGGCATGCAGACGTTCGACATGGCACTGTTCGACCTGCACGAGGCCGGCCGCATCAGCTACGACGACGCCCTGCGCTTCGCCGATTCCATGAACGAGGTGCGGCTGATGATCAAGCTGCAGGGCAAGGATTCCCAGGCGGCGGACCGCACCAGCGGCATCCAGCACCTCGATATCGTATAATTACAGGATAATGGCATGGTGCCGCTGCGCAAGGCGACACCTCTCGCGCCGGCATCGTGCCGGCGTCCCCGCTTCCAATGAACAAGCATACGAAAACCCCGCCGGGCCGGCCGGAAGACCGTGCCCCGCTTGAGTCGATCGGCCACCTGACCGACAAGGTCTGTGCCACCTGGGGCACGGCCGAACTCGACGCCTATCTGAGCCGCCTCGTGATGGATGCACGTGACGGTGCGCGCCGCGGCCTGCCGGTCGAAGTGGCCAGCGACGTGCTGTTCCTTTACCAGGCCAACAAGATGCGGCGCGCGCTCGAAGTCGCCCGGGTCCAGCATGTCAGCGTCGAGGAGGCCTATCGCCGCGTCGACGAGTCCGACCAGTCGCGCCAGCGCATCGACCCGTTCGACGATCCCACGGTATCGCGCGATACCGTGATCACGCGCAGCCATCGCGGCGAATACGCTCCCGAGCGCGAGGTCGTCCGGCATGCCAGCGGAAGCCAGGCCAGCGGTCTGGGCGAACTGCTCCTGATGCTGGTGCGCAGCAAGTGGGTGATGGGTGCAGTCATCCTGGTGATCTGCACCCAGGTCTTCTGGCCCTACTTCAAGCCGTTTTTCTAGGTCGCCTGCCGCCTTCGACCACCTCGATGCCGTAGAGGCGGCACTCGAGCGCGCCGTTGAACAACGGTATCCGGCGCGAGGTCTGCAGGCGAATCAGCTTCGGCAGCTGCGCATCGGCGGAGAGGAACCAGCAGTGCCAACCGGCAAAGCGCTGCTTGAGTGCGTCGCCGAGGCGCGGATAGAAGGCCGCCAGCTCCGCCGCTTCACCGAGCCGCTCGCCGTAGGGTGGATTGGCCACCATGATCCCGGACGGGGCAGGAGCCGCGCGGGCCAGCAGGTCGGCCTGCTCCAGCGTGACCAGTCCGTCGAGCCCCGCGCCGGCGAGGTTTTGCCGCGCACGGGCAACGGCGTCGGCGCTGAGGTCGCTGCCGAACAGCGGTAGCGAAGTGGCTTCGCGTCGTCGCTGCGCCGCCTCGCGCCGCAACTCGCGCCAAAGCACCGGATCGTAGGACTTGAGTTGAGCGAACCCGAACTCCCCTTCGTCGCGCGAAAGTCCCGGCGCATCGTCGAGGCTGATCTGGGCCGCCTCGAGCAAGAAGGTCCCGCTGCCGCACATCGGATCGAGCAGTGGCGTGCCCGGCGCCCAGCCGGCGAGGCGCAGGATGCCGGCGGCGAGATTCTCCTTGAGCGGGGCACCGACCTTGGCCAGCTTGTGGCCGCGCATGTACAGCGGCTCGCCGGAGGTATCGAGGTACAGCGTAGCGCGGCGATCGGTGAGGAACAGGTGGACGCGGACTTCCGGCGACTTCGTATTCACACTCGGGCGGCGCCCGGTGTCAGCACGAAAACGGTCGCAGACGGCATCCTTGACCTTGAGGGTGATGAACTCGATGCTCTTCAGCGGCGAGCGGATCGCGGTGACATATACCCGGATGGAGCGATCAACCGAGAACAGGTTGGGCCAGGCGACGTCATGGGCGAGGCGATAGACGTCGGCCTCGCTGCGGTATTCGCTCTGCGCCACCCGCCACAGGAGCCGCGTCGCGATGCGCGATTCGAGGTTGATGCGGCAGGCCGTGCGCAGGTCGCCGCGGCACGACGCTCCGCCCGGGACGGTGGCGATGCCGCTGGCGCCGGCTACCGCCAGATCCTCGGCCAGCAACGCTTCGAGGCCGCGGGGGCAGGTGGCGAAGTATTCGTGCACGCCTGCGCCGCCTCAGAGAGGCTTCACCACCACCAGCACGCTGATGGCGACCAGCACCAGCACCGGAACTTCATTGAAGAAGCGGAACCAGACATGCGACCGGGTGCAACGACCGGCGGCGAATTCGGCGAGCAGCCGGCCGCACCAGGCATGGTAGCCAATGAGGCCGACGACAAGCCCCGTCTTGACGTGGAGCCAGCCGCCGGAGAACCCGAAACCGAACCAGAGCCAAAGGCCGAGCGCCACGGCGAGCACGGCGAGCGGAGTCATGAAACGGAACAGCTTGCGCGCCATCAGCAGCAGCCGCTCGCGCTCCGCGGTGCTCTCGGGCGCGACCATGGCCAGGTTGACGAAGATGCGCGGCAGGTAAAAGAGTCCGGCAAACCAGCTGACGACGAACACGATGTGGAAGGCCTTCACCCAGAGCATGCAGCGTCCTCCACGGATGTGCCGATGCCGCCACGCACCGTCGGGTAGCGCAGGCGCAGCCGGAGCTCGCGCTTCATGCGCGTGTTGTCCAGGCGGCGTGACTCGGACATGAACGACCACTGCAGCGGCGACACGGCGCGCTGCGCCTCCTCGCGCGAAACGCGCGGCGCGCGCGGCAGCGAATGCGCATCGGCGAGCAGGTCGAACCAGTCGCCCATCGCCAATGCCGAGTCGTCGCTGATGTTGTAGATCCGGTTGGCGCCGCCGCGCGCCAAGGCTTCCATGCAGGCGCGGCCGAGATCGTCGGCGTGGATATGGTTGGTGTGGCTGTCCTCGGCTGCCCGCAGCAGGGGCAGGCCCTGGCGCAGCCTCTCCAGCGGCAGGCGGTCG
>CAYTFA010000359.1:0-2892 GCA_964436755.1 uncultured Rhodocyclaceae bacterium
GGGTCGGCGCCATGACCAGCCCGCAGATGATGGACGCGATGATGAAGATGATGAACCCGGCCATCATGGTGCAGATGATGAACGCCATGACCGTCGCCATGCAGCAGATGCCGAAGATGGCGAACGACATGAACAAGGCCACTGCGGGCATGGCCAAGTCGGGCGCCAAGGCGGGTGCCAAGGCGGCCTCGTCCGGCGCCAAGGCCGCAGGCGATGCCGCGAAGGCGGGAGCCAAGGCAGGCGGTGATGCCGCAAAGGCGGGTGCCAAGGCCGGCGGCGACGCCGCCAAGGCGGGCGCCGACGCGGCGGCGAATTCGGCCGACGCAGTCAAGAAGTAAGCGGGTCGCCTCGCCGAGGCGCATGCGGAGAGGGGGCGCTGTCCCCTCTCCGGTTTTCATTCCGGAGGACGTTCCCATGCTGCGGAACCTACCGAGCCGAATCACCGCCGTGCTGAGCCTGGTCTTGGCGGCGCAGTTTGCCCTTGCGGCCGACGAGGGCGTGAAGAGCGACAAGAAGCCGAGCCAGTTGCCGTCGCAAAGCCTGCAGTCGGCGCCGATGCCCTACAACATCCAGTTGCCGCCGACCCGGCCCAAGGAAGACATCGTACCCAACACGATCGCCGAGTCGATCAGCCCTGAGGCGCGCGCCAACTTCGTCACCACGATGATGGCGGTGAATCCGTTCTCGCTACGCGACATGATCGCGATGATGGTGGTCAAGTACCCGGCCAAGGAAGGCCTCAAGTTCGATGACGTGGTCGAGGCCATGAAGGTCAAGGCCAACGAGATCAACTTCAAGTTCGTCGGCCACAATCCGCTGTGGAAGGACATCGTCGCCATCACCGGCAAGACCGACACGCCGCGCGTCGAGTTCTTCAGCTTCTGCGACGCCGTGGTGGCCCGCGAGATCCTCGACCTGAGCCTCGAGTTCGCCGCCTTCCTGCCCTGCCGCGTTGCCGTGGTCGAGGACGCCTACAAGAAGATCTGGCTGTTAACCCTCGATTGGGACGTGCGCTGGCTCGACACCAGCAAGAATCCGAACAAGATTTCGGAAAGCCTGCGCAGCAAGTCGATCCTCGTCCGTGAGGCGATCGACAAGATCATGCGCGCCGGCGCTGCCGGGGATTTCTAGCGCGGGTTCGGCGCGCGGCTAGTATCGGGTGACCAGCTCGATCCAGCCGTCGGGCATCGCGGCCAGGGCTTGGGTCGCCAGCCAGCGGTCGAGGCCGGTGGCAAGGAAGATGCCGGAAACGGCGGCGAGCAGGCCGAAGCCGCGGCGCAGGCCGGTGCCGTGCAGCAGCGCCCAGCCCTTCAGCCGCGAAAAGCCGGCACGGGAAGCATAGGCGGCCAGCACCAGCGGTGTCGCTGCGCCGAGTCCGAACAGGCCCAGCAGCACCGCTCCCAGCGCGGCGTCGCGGCCGGTGGCGACGAGGGCCAGCGCGGAGACGAGCATCGGCCCCGCGCACGGCGTCCACGCCAGGCCGAGCAGACCGCCGAAGAACAGGGCCGCCGCCGCGGACTGGTGGCCGACATTGCCGGCCAGGCGGTCGGCTGAGGCGGCCAGCGGCTGCACAAGGCGGGACACCCGGTCCGCCAGCGGGTCGATCCAAAGGGCGAGGCCGAAGGCAACGAGGCAGAACGCCGCGGCGCGATGCACCCACTCGGGGTCGATGTCGAGCGCAGGTCCCAGAGCACCCAATACCCAGCCGGCGACGGCGAACGCGGTGGTCATGCCGATGCCCATCAGCAGCGGTGCCGCCCGGTGCCGCTGCATGGCGCCGCCGACCACGATGGGTAGCAGGGGCACGATGCAGGGCGAGAGCGCGGTCAGCAGTCCGGCGGCAAAGCTGATGCCGACGCTGGCGGGAACGAAGGTATGGGCGACCGCCGACATGCGTCCCGGGTCAGAGCGCCTTGGCGAACAGCCGGCGCAGGTCTTCGACGCGGAAGTCGCCGGTCGCCCGCCCGCGCTCCTGGCTGCCGCGAAACACGACGAGCGTCGAGAAGCTGGTGACACCGAAGCGCCGCCGCAGCTCGTCCTCCTTGAAATAGTCGGCCTGGTACACGACGAGCTGTTCAAAGATCTTTTCGTCCTTCAAGGCGCGCACGCCGCGCTCCTGCATCACGCAGACCGGGCACCATCCGCTATGGAACTGCAGCGCGACTTGCCGGTTGGCTCCACGCGCGCGGGCAAAGGCGTCGGCATCGAAGGGCACGACCTCGAGGGCATATGCGGGCCCGCACAGGATGCTGACGGCAAGCAGGGCGATACGGAATTTCCGCATGACGAGGGCGTTGGATGGAGGAAGCGGCCATTCTCGCGTTCCGCCCCGGACATGGCAAAGCAAACCGGCTTATCCCGCCAACAGGCGGGCTTGGGGCGAGCGCCGCACGGCATCGGCGCCCGAACAGCGCGATTGACACGACCTTTTGCTATTGGTTAGAATGCTCGGCTTTCCGATAAGCGGGCGGGCGATACCACGTCAGCCGCGCGGCGGGTCAGCGAAGCACGCAAGGAACACCAGAATGAAGACATTTTCCGCGAAACCGCAGGAGGTGCAGCACGACTGGTTCGTCGTCGATGCCACCGACAAGGTGCTCGGCCGCCTGGCGACCGAGATTGCACGCCGCCTGCGCGGCAAGCACAAGGCGATCTACACGCCGCACGTGGATACCGGCGACTACATCGTCGTGGTTAACGTGGAGAAGCTGAAGGTCACCGGCAACAAGGCCGAGGACAAGAAGTACTTCCGCCACTCCGGCTTCCCGGGCGGCATCTACGAAACGAACTTCGCCAAGCTGCAGCAGCGCGCGCCTGGCCGCATCCTCGAGAAGGCCGTCAAGGGCATGCTGCCCAAGGGCCCGCTCGGCTACGCGATGCTGAAGAAGCTCA
>CAYTFA010000360.1:0-2890 GCA_964436755.1 uncultured Rhodocyclaceae bacterium
TCAGCAGGGCGTTGTCGGCCAGCGCGGAGAAGAACTGCGCGGCCATGATGATGTAGAAGCCTGTGCTCATTAGGTGGGCCGCCGCGGCAGCCGAGCGTTTCGCGTGCCGGTTTATATCACGAAAGCACTACGCACCCATGAACCCATGCTGCGCTGCGGTACGGCCCATAAAATCCGCTCATGCACGATGATTTGTGCTTGAATACACCCTGACGGAATCACGTTTTCGGAGGTATCGCCATGGCAGATCGCAGGCTTCAGGTGTTCCACGCGGTTGCCAAGCAATTGTCGTTCACCAAGGCGGCCGAGGTGCTGTTCATGACGCAGCCGGCCGTGACATTCCAGATCAAGCAACTCGAGGAACACTTCAACACGCGCCTGTTCGATCGCGGGCATGGCCGTATCGCGTTGACGCCGGCCGGTGAAGTGGTGCTCGGCTATGCCGAGAAGATCCTTGGCCTCTCGTCCGAGATGGACGTGCGCCTTTCCGAGCTGACCGGCGAGATCAGCGGTTCCCTGATGGTCGGCGCGTCGACCACGCTGGCGGAATTCCTGCTGCCGCGCATCCTCGGCGAATTCAAGTCGACCTATCCCAACGTGCGCTCCCGGCTCATCGTCGGCAATTCCGAATCGATCGAGACGCGGGTGCTCGAGCACACCATCGACATCGGCTTCATCGAATCGCTTTCGCACGAACCGAACCTGCAGTGCGAGGTATGCTGCGACGACGAACTGGTCGTCATCTGCCATCCGCGCTTCCCGCTGGCGCGGCACAAGGAGCTGACACCGCAAAAGCTGGTCGAGCATGCGTACATCTCGCGCGAGCCCGGTTCCGGCACCCGCGAATTCACCGAGAACTACCTGCGTGCCGCCGGCATCGGCCCCGACCAGATGAACCTGGTGATGGAACTGGGCAGCCCGATTGCACTCAACGGCGTGGTGGAGACGGGGCTCGGCTTCGCCATCGCATCGCGCGCCTCGGTCAGCAAGGAGCAGCGCCTCGGCGACATCGTCGCCATCCCGCTCAAGCCGCGCCTGATCCGCACGTTGTCCATGGTGTATCCGAAGGAAAAGTTCCGCTCGCGCCTGGTGGCGACCTTCGTCGAGTTCGCCTCGACGCGGCTGCGCGCCCAGAACGCCAAGAAGCCCTAGCGTTCGGCCATGTCGCGGCCGATTCGCGCGCGCCTCGATTGGTCGGCGCTGCGCCACAACCTCAGCATTGCGCGGCGGCATGCCGGTGCGGCACGCATCTGGAGCGTGGTCAAGGCCGATGCCTACGGCCACGGCCTGCTCGAAGCGGCGGAGGCGCTGGCTGACGTCACCGATGGTTTTGCCCTGATCGAGCTGGAAGGCGCCATGGCACTGCGCGACGCCGGCCTGCGCCATCCGCTGCTGATGCTGGAAGGTCCGTATCGTGGCGACGAATGGCCGCTCTATGCCGAACTGGAATTGACCCCGGTGCTGCACGCGGCCTGGCAGGTTGAAACCCTTGTGGCCGCCCGCCTGCCGGTGCGCCTGCCGGTCTGCGTCAAGCTCGATACCGGCATGCGTCGGCTCGGCTTCGATGCCGAGGGGTTTGCCGTGGCGCTCGATAGCCTGGCCGCGGCGGATTGCGTCGAATCCGTCACGTTGATGACGCACTTCGCGGATGCCGACGAGGAGCGCGGTATCGCCGCCCAATTCGCGCGCTTCCGCGAGATGGCGGGCGGCCGGCCGCTGCCGGTTACCCTGGCGAACTCCGCGGCCCTGCTGCGCTTCCCGGAATCGGTCGGTGACTGGGTGCGCCCGGGGATCATGCTTTACGGCGCGTCGCCCTTTCCCGCCATGAAAAGTGCGGTCGAACTCGAACTGATGCCGGTGATGACGCTGGAGAGCGAGCTGATCGCCGTGCGCCGCCTGGCGCCGGGTGACGAGGTCGGCTACGGCGGGGCCTTCGTCGCCGCCGATGCGATGCGTATCGGTGTGGTGGCCTGCGGCTACGCCGACGGCTATCCGCGGCATGCCCCGACCGGCACGCCCGTCACTGTGGCCGGCCATCGTACCCGGACGCTGGGGCGCGTCTCGATGGACAAGCTCTGCGTCGATCTTACCGGGCTGCCGGAGGAGATCGACATCGGCGCCGCGGTAACGCTGTGGGGCGGCAGCGGTGCGCACCACGTGGCCGCCGACGACGTCGCCAGCGCGGCCGGTACGGTCGCCTACGAATTGTTCTGTGCGCTGGCCGCCCGTGTTCCGGTCGAGGGCGCGGACTGACGGACACCTGAGATGGCAGGCAAGGCCAAGACCCACTACAGCTGCACCGAGTGCGGCGCCAGCTCGCCCAAGTGGCAGGGACAGTGTCCGGGCTGCGGCCAGTGGAACACGCTCGTGGAAGCCCTGGTCGAGCCGACGCGCGGGCCGGCGCGCAAGTTTGCCGGGCTGGCGGGTGGCGGGGGCCTGCGCAAGCTGGCCGAGATCCATGCCCGCGAGGAACCGCGCCAGCCCACGGGCATCGAGGAATTCGACCGCGTGCTGGGCGGCGGCCTGGTGGCCGGCGGCGTCGTGCTGATCGGCGGCGACCCCGGCATCGGCAAGTCAACGCTGCTGCTGCAGGCACTCGCGCGGCTTGGCGAGGCGCGCGAGAACGTGCTCTACGTGTCCGGCGAGGAGTCGGCCGAACAGGTTGCGCTGCGCGCCCAGCGCCTGCAGCTCGACCCGGGCGGCATGCAACTTCTGGCCGAGATCAACCTCGAGAAGATCCTCGCCGCGCTGCTCGAAGTGCGGCCCGCGGTGGCGGTCATCGACTCGATCCAGACCGTCTGGTCGGACGCGCTCGAGTCGGCACCCGGCTCGGTTGCCCAGGTGCGCGAATGCGCCGCGCAGCTCACGCGCTTCGCCAAGCAGAGCGGCA
>CAYTFA010000361.1:0-2883 GCA_964436755.1 uncultured Rhodocyclaceae bacterium
ATGTTCAACAGGTGCCGCTCTTGTTGGTTACCCAGCACGCGGCATTGCCGTTCCAGCCCGTGGCGGCCGTGGCGCCGGCAGAGACAGTCGTGCTCCGCGTATTGGTCTCATTGACCGTGTATTCGAAACCGGACATCGAACTCTTGCCGCAGGCACGGATCGTGTAGCCCGTTGCCGACAGCGAGGTCGTTGCGCCACCGCAGGCCGTCGTGCAGGAAAAATCGAAGAACTTCGTGGTCGTGCTCGACGGCAACTGGGTTACCGTTCCCGCTGCGCAGGCACCTACATAGGTCCGGTTGTCCTGGAAGAACTGCTCCATCTTCACCCGCAGGTCGGAGAGGTTGGATACCGCCTCATTCACCCTAGACCGCATCACGTACTCGTTGTAGTTCGGCAGGGCGATCGCCGCGAGGACGCCGATGATGGCCACCACCACCATCAGTTCGATCAGCGTGAATCCCCCGACGTGGTGACGGGTCGGTACGGTTTGACGGGTCGTTTTCGGAAAATGGGCCATAGCGGTTCTCCTCACAGTGAAGATTCGCATTATGGCGGGGGTTTTGCCAGCGCGTACCGACGGACGGTTCGGCGCGGACGACGAGCGTGAGGCGCCCTTGGACAGGGGTGCCGGGATCAGGCCAGAAGCTGCTCGTGGGCAGGGTCGGAAACGTGCACGGCGACCAGGTTCCCCGTGAATGGGGCCAGCCGGTAGCCCTCGGCGAGCAGCCAGGAACGCAGTGCCGTCTCGTCGGACTTGATCTTTTCGATGATCATCTGGGGGCGGAAGCGGCGAATGGTGTCCGCGGCCCCGGCCAATGCCTCCATTTCCATGCCTTCGATGTCGATCTTGATGAAATCGACGCGGGGCAGGGCCAGCGAATCGAGCGTGAACAGCCGTGTTCGGACCCCCGCATTTTCCGAGTAATCAATGGCTTGGCCAATGAACTCGGTTCCCTCAGTACGTCGGATCTCGAGGCTGCCATAGCTCCCAGGTTGCAGGTAATCCGGACGCGGGACGGTGATTTCACCGTTTTCGGCCCCGATGGCCCCCCAGATCGCCCGGGCGTTGAAGCAGTTGTTGATGGTGATGTTGCCTGCCAGCGCGTAGAAGACCCGCTCCTGCGCCTCGACGGCGATGACCGAACCCCAGCCGTGCATGTGCTTCGCCCACTCCACGGTGTGAACTCCGATGTTGGCGCCGCAATCGAGCGCGACGACGCCGTCGCCGTTGAGCCGGCGGCGCAGGTCCAGCATGCGCAGGGCCAGGTCGACTTCCTCCCGGTCGAAGGACGAGTTGAACAGGACCTGGCAGCCGACGCCGATCAGCATGCCGCCGCCCTTGTCCGCGTAATCGTTGCGATTGACGATGAGTGTGCCGTGGTCGGACGAGGCAAGGACGAACGCGGCGGGTCGGCGGGCGGGGCGGTTCATGGGCGACTCCATCGGGGAAGATTCCGCCGGCGGGGGGCGGACCGTGGTTTCCGCCGGCGGCGGAGGCAATGCCTGGGTTGGTGGTGGCGGCGGCTCCTCTGTGCCGGCAATCCTGGCGCCGAGGGCGCGGGTGACCGCTTCGACCACGTCCGTCCAATCGGCGGCATCTCGCGATTGCCGAAACAGGCGCATCGCGCCGGGATACCACGGCGTGTCGCTGCGCTCCTTGAGCCAGCGCCAGTCGGTGCCGATCCCGGCCAGCAGGTTCCACACCGGACGACCGAGGGCGCCGGCGACATGGGCGACCGCAGTATCGACGGTGATCACCAGATCGAGCTGGGCAGCGATGGCGGCGGTGTCGGCAAAGTCGGCGATGTCGTCGCCGAGATGCAGCAAGGGTTGGCCGGCGGGCGGGTTCATCGCTTCTTCTTCGCCCTGGCCCTTTTGCAGGCTGATGAAGCTGACGCCGGGGACGGTCCATAACGGCGCCAGCGCAGACAAGTGGGGCAGCGAGCGCATGCGATCCACGTCATTGACGGGATCGCCCTTCCATACCAGGCCAACGCGGAAACCATCGACCGGTTCGAGGCGGCGACGCCAGTAATCGGAACGCGAGTCGAGCACGGAAACGTAGGGAATTTCCGCGGGGATCGTATCCGGGGTAGTACCGTAGCGGATCGGCAGGCTGAACGAAAAGGTCCAGAAATCGAAACTGCCCGGGGGAGGCGGCTCATGGATCACCGCATCCACGCCCGGCACCGTCTCGAGCAGCGGCTTGAGCGAGGGACGGTGCAGCAGGACCACTCGGCGCGCGCCATCGCGCTTGAGCAGCGCTGCATAGCGGGCGCACATGACGTTGTCGCCCTGGCCCTCCACGGTGTCGACCAGCAGCGACTTGCCCGCGATGTCTTCACCGCGCCATTCCGGACACGCGAAGCGCTGGTTGCGGAACTCGCGGAAGGGATCGTTGCGCCGGTCAAACCATGGCCACGCCTCCGCCCAGCGGCCCTGGTTAAGCAGCAGCAGGGCGAGATTCCAATGCCCGGAAATGAACGCGGGGTCGAGCGCGGTCGCGCGGCGATACTCGACCTCGGCTTCCGGCAGTCGCCTCAGGCCATCGAGCAGATTGCCGAGATTGCCGTGCGCGGCGGCGAATCCCGGGTGGATCTCGAGGGCCGTGCGATAGGCCGCCTCCGCTTCCGGTGCGCGCCCGACTTTTTGCAACTGGGTGCCATAGTTGTTCCAGCCATCGGCGTAATACGGTGCCAGCGTGGTTACCCGCCGCAGGATGGCCAGGGCTTCGTCGTCGCGGCCGGCTTCGCCGAGAACCACGGCCAGGTTGTTGAGCAGGAGGTTGTCGTCGGGCAGCAGAGCCAGGGCTTCGCGATACGCGGCTTCGGCTTCGTCGTAGCGCTTCTGCATCAGCAACGCGTTGCCGAGGTTGTTTCGGTC
>CAYTFA010000362.1:0-2879 GCA_964436755.1 uncultured Rhodocyclaceae bacterium
TTCTGCTCGATGTGCGGCCCCCACTTCTGCTCCATGAAGATCACCCAGGACGTGCGCGAGTTCGCCGCGAAGCAGGGTCTTTCCGAGCAGGATGCCTTGCGGAAGGGGATGGAGACCAAGGCGGTGGAGTTCGTCAAGGCCGGCAGCGAGATCTACAAGGCGAACTGAGCGCGGCGCGCGCTCTCATGGACTGCCGTCCCGGCTGTGGCGCCTGCTGCATCGCGCCCTCGATCAGTTCGCTGGCCAAGCCTGCCGGCCAGCGCTGCGTGCATCTGACGTCGGACTATCGCTGCAGCCTGTTCGGCAGCGACCGGCGCCCGGCGTGCTGTTCCGGGCTCGAGCCCTCCGCGGAAATGTGCGGCAACGACCGCGATTACGCCCTCGCCTGGCTGAACGCGATGGAAGTGGCGACTACGCCACCCAGAACTGGTCGAGGTTCTTGATCCCCCACGTCGCCGCATCCTCGCGCGCGACGATTTTCTCGTTGGCGCGTGACCGCGAAAGGTCGATGACCTCGGGCGTGACATAGGCTTGCGCCTTGGTCGAAAAGAAGGCTTTGACCTTGGGCGTCAGCAGCGAGTCCTCCGACTGCTCCAGCACCACCGCAAGGCGGCCGGAACTCAGGCGCACCAGCGAACCAATGGGGTAGATTCCGATGCTCTTGACGAAGGCCTGGAAAATCCGCTCCTCGAAATGGCCGTTGCACCACTCCGCCATCTTGCGGATCGATTCCGAGGGGTCCCAGCCCGCCTTGTAGGGCCGGTTCGACGTAATCGCATCGTAGACGTCGCACACGGCACCCATCTTCGCGAAGAAGCTGATCTCCTCGCCCTTGAGCCGATCGGGGTAGCCGCTGCCGTCGATCTTTTCGTGATGGTGCAGGCAGACATCGAGGGGCACGGGACCCGCGGAACCGCCCTCCACCAGCAACCGGTGGCCTTCGACCGGATGGCTCTTGACGATGCGGAACTCATCGTCGGTGAGCTTGCCTGGCTTGTTGAGCACCTCGATCGGCACCATCGCCTTGCCCAGGTCGTGCAGCAAGCCGCCCATTCCGGCGTCGCGCGTCTGCTTCTCGTCGAGGCCAAGCTGCCGCGCCAGCGCGATCATCAGCGCACAGACGGCCACCGAGTGCATGTAGGTGTAATCGTCGGCGGTCTTCAATCGCGCCAGGCTGATCAGCGCACCGGGGTTGCGCATGACCGAAGAGGAGATCTCCTCGACCAGCTCGCCCGCGACCTCGGGCGAGATGGCCTTGCCCATGCGCACCTCGTGGAACATCGACACGACCGCCTGTTTGCCGGTGGCGCAGATCTTCGCGGCGCGCTCGACCTCTTCCTTCATCGCAACCCGGCGCGGCGGCGCGGGTTGCGGGGATCCGGTCTGGGCGGCGTTCATCAGGGCCTCGTCGACCCCCTTGTCCACCACCTCGCGGGTCTCGGCAGCGACAGGCGCATCGATGCCCTTTTCGTTGTCGATCCAGACTTCCTTGATGCCGCTCTCGGCAATCAGCCGGATATCGTTCGGATCCGTGACGACGAACCGGGTGCGCCAGAACGGATGCTCCATCCACGAGCCGCACAATTCGTGGATGTGCATGCCCAGGCGGAGGTCGGCCACGGCGATCTTTTTCAGCATGCTAGACTCGCTCGCCGCGCCGCAGCGAACCACAGGCGCCCGCCGCTTCCTGCGCCCGCCCGCATTGCCCGACCACCGCTTTCCTTCGTCTCGCCATGGAATTCCATCCGCTGCTCCAGGCCCTGATCCTCGGCATCGTCGAAGGACTCACCGAGTTCCTGCCCGTTTCATCGACGGGGCATCTTATCTTGGCCGGCGACCTTTTGCACTTCAACGACGCCAAGGGCAAGCTGTTCGAGATCGTGATCCAGTCTGCGGCGATTCTCGCCGTCTGCTGGGAGTACCGCGCCAAGATCGTTTCCGTGCTTGGCGGCCTCGGCCATGATGTGCAGGCGCGCCGGCTCGTGGCCAACCTGGCGATCGCCTTCGTGCCGCTGGCGGTGCTCGGCCTGCTCTTCAAGAAGTCGATCGAGGCGCACCTGTTCGGCCCGGTGCCGGTAGCAATCGCGTTCATCGTCGGCGCCTTCGTCATCCTCTGGGCCGAGCGCCGCCAGCATCGCATCACCATCGAGACGGTCGACGACATCCGGCCCGTCGATGCGCTCAAACTGGGGCTGGCCCAGGCCTGCGCGCTGATTCCCGGCACCTCGCGCTCGGGAGCCACCATCATCGGCGGCCTGCTGTTCGGGCTCTCGCGCCGCGCGGCAACCGAGTTCTCCTTCTTCCTCGCGATTCCGACGCTGCTCGCCGCCACGGCCTACCTCCTCTATCGCGAGCGCGCACTGCTCAGCACCGATGACCTCGGGCTCTGGGCCGTCGGCTTCGGAGCCGCCTTCGTCTCGGCCTTCCTGTGCGTGCGTTGGCTGCTGCGCTACATTTCCAGCCACGACTTCACCATCTTTGCCTGGTATCGCATCGCCTTCGGCCTCGTCGTCCTCGCCACCTGGCAACTGGGCCTCGTCGACTGGACCAGTCCGTGAGCGGAACCCTCCTGTACCTTCACGGTTTCACCAGCGGGCCGCAGTCGCACAAGGCGCAGGCGCTGGGCGCACGCATGCGCCAGCGCGGATTGGGCGACCGCTTCGTCTGCCCGCAACTGCCGGCGGCACCGCGCGAGGCAATCGCCCTTGCCACGGAGCTCGTCACGCGCCACGCCGTCGCGGCGGTGGTCGGCTCCTCGCTGGGCGGCTACTACGCCACCTGGATCGCGGAAACCTTCGACCTCAGGGCCGTGCTCGTGAACCCTGCCGTGGTCGCCCATCTCTCGCTGCAGAAATACGTCGGCCCGCAGCGCTGGCTGT
>CAYTFA010000363.1:0-2866 GCA_964436755.1 uncultured Rhodocyclaceae bacterium
CCTGATCCAGGCCGGGCGCCTGAAGTTCGACAAGGAAGCCAACGACCACCGCATCATCACCTTCCACGACTCCTGCAACGTGGCGCGCGGCTCGCGCATGGGCGACTATGCCGGCGGCCAGTTCGACATCCCGCGCAACATCATCAAGGCGGTGGCCAACAAGTACTTCGACATGAGCCTGGCCACCACGCGCGAAAAGACCTTCTGCTGCGGCGGCGGCGGCGGACTGCTCACCGACGAACTGCTCGACCTGCGCGTCAAGGGTGCGCTGCCGCGCATGGAAGCGCTGAAGCACGTGGCCGATCAGCACGGCGTCAATTTCATGGCCACCATCTGCGCCATCTGCAAGGCGCAGTTCACCAAGGTCCTGCCCTACTACGGCTTCAAGATGGGCATGGTCGGCGGCGTGCACCAACTGGTCAGCACCGCCATCGTGCTCAACAACGAACAATGATCTGCAACGGAGACTGACATGTCCGCCACCAACGAGACCCAGACCGAGAAACTGACCTTCCGCCGCTACAAGGACGGCGATGCCAAGGTCAAGCGCTGGCAGGAACAGATCTTCCAGGCCAGCTGGTCGCACAAGTGCCCGACCTACATCCAGTCCACGCCGCCCTGCCAGGGTTCCTGCCCGGCCGGCGAGGACATCCGCGGCTACCTGAACATCGTGCGCGGCATGGAAAAGCCGCCCGTCGGCGCCGACGGCAAGCCGACCATGACCTGGCAGGAATATGCCTGGCGCCGGCTCACCGAAGCCAACCCCTTCCCCGCCGTGATGGGCCGCGTCTGCCCGGCGCCGTGCGAGACGGGCTGCAACCGCAACGAGGTCGAGGACCACGTCGGCATCAACTCGGTCGAGCACTACCTCGGCGAGTACGCGATCAAGAACAACCTGCAGTTCAAGGCTCCGGGGCAGAAGACCGGCAAGAAGGTTGCCGTGCTCGGCGGCGGCCCGGCCGGCCTCTCGGTGGCCTACCAGCTGGCCCTCAAGGGCCACGGCGTCACAGTCTTCGACGACCATGAGTACCTCGGCGGCATGATGCGCTATGGCATTCCCGGCTACCGCACCCCGCGCAATATCCTCGATGCCGAAATCCAGCGCATTCTCAACCTCGGTGTCGAGGTACGGCTGAAGACCAAGGTCGGCGTCGACATCTCGATGGACCAGATCAACAAGGATTTCGATGCCGTCTTCCTCGGCCTCGGTGCCCAGGGCGGCCGCGCCCTGCCGGCCGAAGGCGCTGAGAACGTCTCCAACGTCGTCACCGCCACCGCCTTCCTCAAGGCCTTCAACGACGGACGCCTGCAGCACGTCGGCAAGCGCGTGGTGGTGGTCGGCGGCGGCGATACCTCGATGGACGTCGCCACCGTGGCCCGCCGCCTGGGCCACATCGACAATTCCAAGCCCACCGACTGGGAAGGCGCGATCGCCGGCCAGCTGGCGCAGGACGCCGCCGACATCTCGCGCCGCCAGGGCGCGGACGTCACGCTCACGACCGTCTTCATGATGGCCAGCAAGCAGGAGATCGAGCACGCCCAGGCCGAAGGCATCGAGATCATGGGCGGCTGGATGCCGGTTGCCGTGCTCAAGGGCGCGGACGGACGTGCCACCGGCCTGCGCGTCAGGCAGTGCGAGGCCAAGATGGTCTCCGGCCGCCTCGACATCAAGCCGATCGAAGGCACCGAGAAGGATCTGCCGGCCGACCTGATCGTTTCCGCGATCGGCCAGATGGTCGACCTCAAGGGCCTCGAGGTCTTCGACAACGGCAAGGGTGCCGTCAGCGCCGACAAGAACTACCAGGTGCAGGGCAAGCCCGGCGTCTTCGCCGGCGGCGACGTTATCCGGCCGCACCTGCTGACCACCGCCATCGGCCACGGCGCCATCGCCGCCGACGGCATCGACCAGTTCCTCGCCGGCCTCGAACCCGGCCGCCGGCCGAAGATCGACGTGCACAGCTTCGACCTGATGCGCAAGTTCGTCGAGAAGGGCCAGCCGGTCGGTCAGATCAAGGAAGCGCTGCGCGGCACGGACACCGAAAAGAACGCGGTACACAACTTCGACAACCGTTCCGACCGTTACGTCATCGCCCATGACGAACTGTTCCTCGGCCATTTCCAGTACACGCTGCGCAACAAGCGCCACATCACGCACCTGACCAAGGACTCGGCGCTGGGCAATTTTGAGGAGCGCCTGGAGGCGCTGAGCGAGCAGCAGGCGATCGCCGAAGCCAAGCGCTGCATGAGCTGCGGCCTCTGCTTCGAATGCGACAACTGCGTCGTGTATTGCCCGCAGACCGCGGTGTACAAGGTGAAGAAGACCGAGGCCACCACGGGGCGCTACGTCGCCACCGATTACGATCGCTGCATCGGCTGCCACATCTGCCACGATGTCTGCCCGACGGGCTACATCCAGATGGGCCTGGGCGAGTAAACCATCCATGAAGCTGCTGCGCGCACTGGCTGCCATTGTCTTCGCCGCGTCGGCCGCGCTGCCCGCGCTCGCCGGCGAGCCTGCGCGCACGCCGACGCCGGCCATCAGCATCGAGAATCCTGGCAAGTGCATCGCGCCGGCCGATGAGATGCGCCGCAACCACATGGAGATGCTCAAGCACCAGCGCGACCGCACCCTGCGCGCCGGCATCCGCGGCGAACCGGCCTCGCTCAACGCGTGCATCGACTGCCATGCCAGCAAGAAAACCGGCAGCGTGCTCGGCGAGGGCGGCTTCTGCCAGTCCTGCCACGCCTACGCCGCAGTGACGCTGGACTGTTTCGAGTGCCACCAGCCCAAGGCGAAATTCAAGCCTGGTGCCCAGGCCACCGCCGAGACGGGACGCAAGCCATGAAAACGAGCGACAGCGAAGTT
>CAYTFA010000364.1:0-2862 GCA_964436755.1 uncultured Rhodocyclaceae bacterium
TCGACGAGTTCGGCGACGTCGCCGACCACTGCACGGTCTGCCACAAGTGCGTCAATCCCTGCCCGGTCGATATCGACTTCGGCGACGTCACCGTGGCGATGCGCAACTTCCTGCGCCGCCACGGACGCAAGAAGTTCAATCCCGGCAGCGCCGCCGCCATGGCCTTCCTCTCCGCTACCGAGCCGGCGAAGATCAAGCTGCTGCGCGCCGGCATGATCGGCATCGGCTACAAGCTGCAGCGCCTGGGCCATGCCGTAGGCCGTTCGCTCGGCCTCGTCCAGGGCAGCGTGCGCCACCCGCCGGCGACGCTGGGCCGCCCCGAGCCGAAGGCGCAGGTGATCCATTTCATCAACAAGCCCTTGCCGCGAAACGTTCCGGCACGCACGGCGCGCGCCCTGCTCGACGTCGAGGATCCGACGCAAATACCCGTGATCCGCGATCCGCGGCGTGCCGGCGAGGATTCCGAGGCCGTCTTCTATTTCCCCGGTTGCGGATCGGAGCGCCTGTTCTCGCAGGTCGGGCTCGCCACGCAGGCGATGCTTTGGCACGCCGGCGCCACCACGGTGCTGCCTCCCGGCTACCTGTGCTGCGGCTACCCGCAAACCTCCGCGGGGGACGAGGATCGCGGCCAGCAAATCACCACGACCAACCGCGTGCTGTTCCACCGCGTCGCCAACACGCTGAACTACCTCGACATCCGCACGGTCGTCGTTTCCTGCGGCACCTGCATGGACCAGCTGCTGAAATACGAGTTCGACAAGATCTTCCCTGGCTGCCGCCTCGTCGATATCCACGAATGGCTGTACGAGAAGGGCATTCATCTCGATGGCATCGCCGGTACCAAGTACATGTACCACGAGCCCTGCCATGCCCCGATGAAACACCACGCGGGCATCAAGGTGGCCAACGCGCTGATGGGACAGGCCGTCGCCCTCAACGACCGCTGCTGCGGCGAGTCCGGCACGCTCGCCGTGTCCCGTCCGGATGTCTCGACCCAGGTGCGCTTCCGCAAGCAGCAGGAGATCGAGGCAGGAGCGGCACGCCTGCGCCAGGGCGATGACAGCGCCGTGAAGATCCTGACGTCCTGCCCTTCCTGCCTGCAGGGGCTGTCGCGCTACCGCGACGACGCAAACGTGGATGCCGACTACATCGTGGTCGAGATGGCGAAGGCGCTGCTCGGTCCAGACTGGCTGGCCCGGTATGTGCACGCCGCCAGTGCCGGCGGCATCGAGCGGGTACTCCTATGAGTGAAGCCGATCAGGGCTCGGCACCGCGCCTCGACAAGGGACCCATTCTTTGGACGTTGGCGATACTGATCGTGATGGGCTTCGGCGTGCTCGCATTCCGGCTCACCGGCGAACAGAAGTTGCACAACGGCGCACTGTGGCAGCGGCTGCATCCGGTGACCCGGGTTTCACCGCCGCAAACCGCGACCCCGGTCGAGGTGGTCGACGCGCGGCGCATCGGCTATGTCGTCGTGCAGACGGAGCGCGGCCTGTATTTCCTCACCGGGGCAAAGTACGTTCCGGCGCCGGGCTCGAAAGTCGTCGTCCAATCGAATGAGCGCTGGGACCTGTTCCTCTGCGATGCCGGCGGCGAACGCTGCATGACCATTCACTCCTTCTGCTCGGACGTGGCCTGGCCGAATCTGCAGCGCGACGCTCAGGGCCGCCTCGAAGGATGCTTCGCGCCGCGCACCCTCGACACGCCCATGCCCGAAGGCCCCGAAATCCAGCCGCTGGCGGCCGTACCCGGCGGCATCGGCAAGAGCCGGCGCCTGCCGCCCGCGCGCGGCCTCTCGCATCCTCGCGAGTGGGCATGGCACATGGGGCTGCCGTCGGCCGCGAACTGAGCAATTCCTGCTGGCGCGATGCGCCCGATTGGCGCTATGCTTCAATGATGGATGGGGATTCCGAATGCGAACTCTGCAGCGGGGCCGGGGGTGAGCTGCTCTGGGAGGATGGAAGTTGCCGCGTGGTGCGCGCTACCGACGCGGCCGGTGCGGATTTTCCGGGGCTTTGTCGCGTCGTCTGGCACCGGCACGTTGCCGAGATGAGCGATCTGGCCGATGACGACGCACGGCGCGTCATGGAGGTCGTCCTTGCCACCGAGCGTGCGGTGCGCCGGGTGGTACAGCCGCACAAGATCAACCTCGCCAGCCTGGGAAATGTCCTCCCCCACCTGCACTGGCACGTAATTCCCCGCTGGCGCGACGACAGCCGCTTCCCCGCGCCGATCTGGGCCGCGTTGCAACGTACCGGTGCCGCACATCCCAATCCGACGAACGCGCAATTGCGCCTGGCGCTTGCCGCCGAATTATCCCGAGTGGATCCAAGACCATGAACTTCGAACTGCCCAGCACCGGAAGCGAACGCAGCCCGGCCTTCGTCAATGCCATCGCCTGCCAGGACTGGCTCGTCACCGTCCCGCTCGCGAATGCCGTGCAGGCACAATCGATGTTCCTGCGCCAGCTCAACCTGCTGCATCGCTTCGATCTGCCTGCCGACGATCGCCTGGCCATCCTCGAGGCGCTGCGCGGTCCCGTGGTCGACGTGCAGGAGGATGCCGCGAAGAAGTTCGCGGCGCGGCCGTTGCCCTTCGCACCGCCCGAGCAGGCGGCGCTCGAAAGCACGCTTGCCGTGTGGCACATGCTGGCCATGGGTTACTTGCGCTGCTTCGATGCGCTGTGCGCCCAGCATGGTGGCCTGGCATCGTCGCATGCCCTCGACGTGCTGCGCACCCAATGTGCGGCCAATCCGGAAACCGCCGCCAGGGCGGCGCTGCTTACCCAGCGCACGCTGTCGGTATTTGCCGACTGGCAGGTGGACCTGTGCCGCGGCGAGCAGCTGCCCGATGCCGCCT
>CAYTFA010000365.1:0-2853 GCA_964436755.1 uncultured Rhodocyclaceae bacterium
GTCCGATACCGTCGGCACCATGGCGTCGGAAATGTGGCCGATGCCGCCCAGGCGGGCCGCCTCCAGCGACAACTCCGCCGTGGAGATGTCCACGCCCATGCCGCCGACCATGATCGGCACCAGCTCCGCCGTGCCCAGCTTCAGGCGAAAGTCGTCAACCCGCTTCATTCCGCTTCTTCTTTCCCTGCCCCGCAAAGGTGCATTATCGCCCGTCGGACACGCTTCAGCCGGGGCCGCTGCAAAATTTTCGACGCGTTTCCGCTGCCGCAGCGTACATCCGGCGCCGGAGGACAGCGCTCGCGGCTGATATCATCGCGGCCTCAGGCAAAGGACACCCATGATGGCCTCCCAACCAGAAATAAGCAGCATGGCACTGTTCTGCGACTTCGAAAACGTTGCGCTTGGCGTACGCGACGCCAAGTACGCGGAATTCGACATCAGGAAGGTGCTCGAACGGTTGCTGCTCAAAGGCAGCATCGTCGTCAAGAAGGCCTACTGTGACTGGGCCCGCTACAAGGACTTCAAGGCGCCCATGCACGAGGCAGCCTTCGAACTGATCGAGATTCCCCACGTTCGCCAGTCGGGAAAGAACTCGGCCGACATCCGCATGGTGGTCGACGCGCTGGATCTCTGCTACACCAAGTCGCACGTTGACACCTTCGTCATCATCAGCGGTGACTCGGACTTCTCTCCCCTGGTTTCCAAGCTGCGCGAGAACGACAAGCGCGTGATCGGGGTAGGCGTCAAGGCAGCAACGTCAGACCTGCTCGCCGCCAACTGTGACGAATTCATTTTCTACGACGACCTGGTGCGCGAACTTCCTGCCAAGAAGCCGCGTATCGCAAAGAAGGCGACCGGCAAGGTCCCCGGAGCGACCAGGACACCGGAACCGAAGGCAGAGGCCAAGGCGGAAGATCCCAAGCGGCAGGAGGCACTGGCCCTGGTGGTGGCGACCGTCGAGGCCATGATCGCCGAACGCGGCGAGGACGAGAAGATCTGGGGCTCGATGGTCAAGCAGACGCTCAAGCGGCGCAAACCCGGCTTCAATGAGACCTACTATGGCTACCGTTCCTTCGGCGAGCTGCTCGAGGAGGCGATGCGCCAGCAGATGCTCGTCCTCGAAAAGGACGAGAAGTCGGGTGGCCATATAGTGCGCCTGCCGAGCGAGGACTGAGCCGCAATCGTGTCGGCAGTGGCCGAGATCCGCCCTGGGCAGTCAATCGAACTGCTCAAGGAACTGCATATCCTCACGCGCGACGGGCAGCTCAACCAGGATAGCCGGCGCAAGCTGAAGCAGGTCTTCCACTTGTGCGGCTTCATCGAGCCCCTGATTAATGAAGTACGCGCCGAGGGACGTGAACCCGTCCTCGTAGACCATGGCGCCGGCAAGTCCTACCTGGGGTTCATCCTGCACGATCTGTTTCTAAAGGCAAACGGCGGCGGAGAGGTGCACGGCATCGAGACGCGTGGCGACCTCGTGGAGCGGGCGCGTGCGCTGGCGGATCGTCTGGGCTTTTCCCGCATGCGCTTTCACGGCATCTCGGCAGCCGATGCAATTGCGTCCGCTGACCTACCTGCGCACGTCGATATCGTCACTGCACTGCATGCCTGCGATACGGCGACGGATGATGCGCTGCGCTTCGCGCTGGCACGGCGGGCGCGCTTTGTCGTCCTGGTACCGTGCTGCCAGGCGGAGGTCGCGGCAGCGTTGCGGGCCGGCAAGGCCGCGGCGCTCTCGCGGAGCGCCCTGGGTGAGCTATGGCGGCATCCGATCCATACCCGCGAATTCGGCAGCCTGGTGACCAACGTCCTGCGCTGCCTGCTGCTCGAGTCGCACGGCTATCGCGTCAGCGTGACCGAACTTGTCGGCTGGGAGCACTCGATGAAGAACGAGCTGATCGTGGCGCGTCGCGAGGGTGCTGCGCGAGGCAACGCCCGGGAGCGTGCCACCCGGATACTCGAGGAACTTGGGCTTGGGGAACTCGCCGGACGCTTCGCTTACTGAGGCCGGCCGCGCTAGGTGCTTCGCCCGGCGTGTGGGAACAACCGGGCCGAGACGAACAGTAGGATCGCGACGGCGGCCGCAATAGACGCCAGCGGCAGCACCGTGCCGTCGTGGCTGCCGGCAACCCAAATGCCGGTAACAAACGCCCCGAGCATGGAAATAAAGCCGAATAGTCCTGCTGCTGCGCCGGCTTTTTCCGGAAAGGGAGCCAGCGAGCCAGCCTGCGCGCTGGGAAAGTTGATGCCATGTGCGCCCATGACCAGGAACTGCGCAAGGATTACCGTGGCCGGCATTGCCAGCCCGGCGAAGGTCAGCGCGACGAACAGTAGTCCGCCAGCGAGTGCGATCCAGGTTCCCAGCCTGAGCGCGCGCTGCAGGCCGACACGGGGTATCAGGCGACGGCAGAGCATGGCGCCGCAGAGATAGCCGATCACGCCTGCGGCGAACCAGAAGCCATACTGCTGCGGGGGCACGCCGAGCACGCGGATCAGTATGAAGGGTGTTCCTGAAATGAAGGCGAATATGGACGCATACGACAGCGTGCCTGGCAGCGCAAACGCCCAAAACGCCGGGCTGCGGCTTACCTCGAGGTAGCTGCGGAAGAGCCTTGCCGGGCGCAGGGCCTCGCTGTCCGGTTGCGTATTCGACTCCCGCATCTGGGTAAGGGCGGCAATCCAGACCACCAGCCCGGCGAGCGCGAGGGCGACAAAGGCGGCGCGCCAGCCATAGGCCAGCTGCAGATACCCGCCAAGTATGGGGCCGAGGATCGGCGCAATCGCAAGGAGTGAACTCGCCTTGGCCAGCATGCGTCCTCCCTCGGTCGGCGGAAAGGCGTCACGAATCACGGC
>CAYTFA010000366.1:0-2851 GCA_964436755.1 uncultured Rhodocyclaceae bacterium
CGGGCTCCCGCTGGCGCCGCAACTGCCGACCTGGCTGCTCGTCGCCGCCGGCCTCGGCCTCGCCTGGCGCGCGCTGCTCACCTGGGGCCGCTGGCACCTGCCCTCGCGCTTGCTGCTGATGCTGCTGGTCGCCGCGGGCACCGCCGGCGTCTTCTTCGAATACCGCAGCATTATCGGCCGCACGCCGGGAATCGCCCTGCTCGCCGTCTTCCTGACGCTCAAGCTGCTCGAACTGCGCAGCGCGCGCGACGCCATCGTTACCGCCCTGCTCTGCTACTTCCTCGTCCTCGGCCAGTTCCTGTTCACGCAGACGATCCCCACCGCGCTGTTTGCCTGCGTCACGGTGCTCGTCACCACCGCCGCGCTGCTCGCCGCCGCCGATGACCGGCCGCCGCCGCGCCACCAGCTTGCGCGCGCCGGCCTGCTGCTGGCGCAGGCGCTGCCCTTCATGCTGCTGCTTTTCATCCTCTTTCCCCGCGTGCAGGGACCCTTGTGGGGTATCCCGCAGGATCGCTTCAGCGCCGTGTCCGGACTCTCCGACACCATGTCGCCGGGTTCCATCGCACAGATTTCGCAATCGGATGCGGTTGCCTTTCGCGTCAAGTTCGCCGGCCCCATACCGCCGCAGTCGCAACTCTACTGGCGCGGCCCGGTGATGCCGAGCTTCGACGGCCGCAGCTGGCGCGTCACCCAGGTTGCAGGGGTGCATACCGAAGTACCCTGGAGCGCATCCGGCACGCCCGTTGATTACGAGGTCACGCTCGAACCGCACGGCAAGTTCTGGCTCTTCGCACTCGAACTTCCCGCCACGCTGCCACCCGACAGCGCGCTGACGCTCGACTTCCAGCCCGTTGCGCGCCAGGCCGTGCGCACGCGCATGCGCTACACGCAGCGTGCCTGGCCCGATGCCATCGCCGGTGCCGAAGAACGTCCGGAGCGGCTGCGCGGCGCCCTTTCCCTGCCGCGCGACGGCAACCCGCGCACGCGCGCCATCGCCGCCGAATGGCGCGCCCGCCATGGCAATGACGGCGCAGCCATCCTTGCCGCCGCCGAAAGCTTCTTCCTCGGCCAGTTCCTCGTGTATACGCTCAACCCGCCGCTCCTGGGTGCGGACTCGGTCGACGAGTTCCTTTTCGACAGCAAGCGCGGCTTCTGCGAGCACTTCGCTTCGGCCTTCGTCTTTGCCCTGCGCGCCGCCGGCGTACCGGCGCGCATCGTCGCCGGATACCAGGGCGGCGAGGTCAACCCCGTCGACGGCTACCTCGTCGTGCGCCAATACGACGCCCACGCCTGGGCCGAGGTCTGGATCGCCGGACGCGGCTGGGTGCGCGTCGATCCGACCGCCATATCCGCGCCGAGCCGGGTGAACACCAACATCGCCGCGGCCGTGCCGGAAGGCGAAGCCCTGCCCTTCCTTGCCCGCGGCGACATGGCCTGGCTGCGCGACCTGCGCAATCGGCTCGATGCCGTCACCAACGGCTGGAACCAGTGGGTGCTGGGCTACAACCCGCAACGCCAGCGCGACCTGCTCGCCAGCCTGGGCATGAAGGAGCCCGACTGGCGCGCCATGACCGCCGTGCTCGCCGTGCTCTGCGGCACCGCCATGCTGGTGCTCGCCTTCTGGATACTGCGCAACCGCCTGCGCGTCGACCCTGCCCTGGCCGCATGGCGCCGCTTCACCGCGCGACTGGGGCGGCGCGGGGTGAACTGGCGCAGCTGGGAGGGACCGCTTGCCTTCGCCGAGCGCGCCGCGCGCGAACTGCCCGGGTGCGCCGGCGACATCCGTGCCATCGCCGAACTTTACGCGCGTGCCCGCTACGGCCGCGATGCCGGTGCGAACGAACTCGGCAAACTCAAGGCCCTCGTCGCGGATTTCCGGCCATGAGGCGGTTCGCCATCCTTCTTGCGTTCCTGCTCGCCGCGCTGCCCGGCGCAGCGGCAACGCGTGCCGCACACCCGGCTTCGTTTGCCGGCCGCGCGGACGTGCAGGACTTCGTGCGCGAGATGGCGGAGCGCCACGGGCTCGAACGTGCCGCGCTCGAAGCCGCCTTCCGCCACGCCCATCCGCTGCCCGCCGTGATCAAGGCGATCATGCCGCCCGCCGATCCCGGCGTGCGCTCCTGGCAGGCGTATCGCTCGCGCTTCGTCGAGCCCCGCCGCATTGCCGCCGGCCGCGCCTTCATGCAGCGCCATGCCGGCACACTGGCCAAGGCCGGTGCGCGTTATGGGGTACCGGTGGAAATCATCGCCGCCGTGATTGGCGTCGAGACCATCTACGGGCGCCACACGGGCCGCTTCCCGACATTTGCCGCGCTTGCCACGCTGGCCTTCGACTACCCGCCGCGCGCCGAACTGTTCCGGCGCGAACTGGAGGAATTGCTGCTGCTCGCCCGCGACGAAGGACGCAGTCCGCTCGACTACCGCGGTTCCTACGCCGGGGCGCTGGGCCTGCCGCAATTCCTGCCTTCCTCGCGCCGCCGCTTCGCCGTCGATTTCGACGACGACGGCCGCATCGATCTCGCCGCCAGCCCCGCTGACGCCATCGGCAGCGTGGCCAACTTCCTCGCCGAGCACGGCTGGGAACGCGATGCGCCGATCGCCATGACGGTGGAGGTGGCCGGTGCCGGCGTGCAGGCGCTCGTCGACGAGGGCATCGCACCGCGCCGCACGCCAGCGAAAATGTCCGCCGCCGGCGTCACCCTCACCGCGACGGGCGCAGCTGGCGCGCCGCTGCCCGAGCGGCCGGCGGCACTGGTCGACCTCGTG
This sequence comes from uncultured Rhodocyclaceae bacterium, assembly GCA_964436755.1. GTDB lineage: Bacteria > Pseudomonadota > Gammaproteobacteria > Burkholderiales > Rhodocyclaceae > Sulfuritalea. The sequence goes on from CAYTFA010000366.1 coordinate 2,767, forward strand.
ACGCCGGGCGCGCCGACAGAGTACCGCCTCGCCTTCCGCAACTTCCACGTGATCACCCGCTACAACCGCAGCAGCTTCTATGCGG
>CAYTFA010000367.1:0-2836 GCA_964436755.1 uncultured Rhodocyclaceae bacterium
AGGGCCCGTAGAGGTCCTCCATCGGCCGCCGCCGCAGCAGCGCCCAGCCTTCGGCGCCGACCAGCCCGGCACCGGCGACGGCCGCGCCGCCCCAGAGCAGGCGTGACAGCAGGCGGCGGCGTACGGCGTTGCGTTCCAAGCGGCGTCTCCGTGGCGTTTCGCGGGAAGTATCCCACGCCGGCACGGCCTCGCGTCGACGCCGGCCTTGGTCGTATCATCGGGCATCGGCCGCACGCAGGTGCGGTGACGGCCGGACAGACAGCGAAACGGGGGAGGAGGCACGATGGAGCAACGGACAGGAGCCTGGCACTGGCGCACGATCCTGGCAGCGGCGTCGCTCGCCCTGCTCGCGGCCTGCGGCAAGGGGCCGTCGGGCACGGCGACGCCCGCCGGCGACGCCACGCCGGCGACACAGAAGCTCAACGCCGCATTTGCCGAGGGGGTGGACCTCGCTGATCCACCGTCCTTCGCCGATGCGAAGCGTGGCTTCATCGCGGCGCCCTCGGGACAGGTCCGGGATGCCGCCGGCAACGTCGTCTGGGACTTCGCTGCCTTCGACTTCGTCAAGGGCGCGGCGCCGCCGACGGTGAACCCCAGCCTGTGGCGGCAGGCCCTGCTCAACAACCACGCCGGCCTGTTCAAGGTGACGGACGGCATCTGGCAGTTGCGCGGCTTCGACCTGGCCAACATGACGCTGATCGAGGGCCGCAGCGGCTGGATCGTCGTCGATACCCTGACCTGCCAGGAGACGGCTGCCGCCGCGCTCGCCTTCGCGCGCAAGCACCTCGGCGACAAGCCGGTCTCCGCCGTGGTGTTCACCCACAGCCACGTCGACCACTTCGGCGGCGCGCTCGGCGTTGTCTCCGCCGCGGAGGCGAAGGCGCGGCGCATCCCGGTGGTGGCGCCGGCCGGCTTCATGGAGGAGGCCACCAGCGAGAACCTGCTGATGGGCACGGCGATGGCGCGGCGCGCCGGCTACATGTACGGCAGCCTGCTGCCGCGCGACGCCAAGGGGTCGGTGGATACGGGTCTGGGCAAGGCCGTCGCCTATGGCCGCATCGGCATCCTCGAGCCCAGCGTGCTGATCGAGAAGCCGACCGAGGAGCGCGTCATCGACGGCGTGCGCTTTGTCTTCCACAACGTGCCGGGCAGCGAGGCGCCGGCCGAGTTCGTCTTCGCCCTGCCCGAGCTGAAGGCCTTCGGCGGCGCCGAGATGCTCAGCCACACCCTGCACAACCTCTACACGCTGCGCGGCGCCAAGGTGCGCGATGCGCTCAAGTGGGCCGACTACATCGACGCCGCGCTGGAGCAGGCGGCCGGCGCCGAGGTGGTCTTCCACCAGCACCACTGGCCGGTTTGGGGCCGCGAGCGCATCCGCGACTTCATCGTCAAGCAGCGCGACACCTACAAGTTCATCCACGACCAGACGGTGCGCCTGATGAATGCCGGCCTCTCCGGCGCCGAGATCGCCGAGCAGGTGCGAATGCCGAAGACCCTGCACGAGCACCTCAATGTGCGTGGCTACTACGGTACCGTGCGCCACAACATCAAGGCCGTCTATCAGTTCTACCTCGGCTGGTTCGACGCCAACCCGGCCAACCTCGATCCGCTGCCGCCGGCGGATGCCGCCAAACGCTACGTCGCCCTGGCCGGCGGCGCCGACAGGCTGCGCGCCTCCGCGCAGCAGGCCTACGACGCCGGCGACTACCGCTGGGCCGCCGAACTGCTCAAGCACGCGGTGTATGCCGAGCCGAAGAACGCCGCCGCCGGCGAGCTGCTGGCGAAGAGCTTCGAGCAGATGGGCTATGCGGCCGAGTCGGCGGTGTGGCGCAACTTCTACCTCACCGGCGCGCTCGAGCTGCGCAAGGGGCCGCCGGAAAAGGGCGTCAGCACTGCCATCCTGCTCGACATGCTGCAGCACGCACCGATCGAGCGTTTCCTCGAGCGCATGGCGGCCTCGATCGACGGCGGCAAGGCCGAGGGCCTGGTGCTGAAGATCAACCTCAGCTTCACCGACCTCAAGCAGAACTACGTGCTCGACCTCGGCAATGGCGTGATGCACTTCCACAAGGCGCCGGCCGCCGCGGACGCCAACGCGACGCTGGCGCTGACCAAGCCCTTCTTCCTGCAGATGATGACCGGCCAGGCCAGCGCCAACGACCTGCTGCTCTCCGACCAGACGAAGATCACCGGCAGCACCCTCGACCTCGGCCGCTTCCTCGCCCTGCTGGAAAAGGCGCCGGGAACCTTCCCCATCGTCACCCGCTGAGCCGGCGGGGCTGGCGCCCGCCGCGCGCATCGGGTAACATGCGCGCTGCGCCCCCGGCATCCGCGGCCGGGCGGCGCCGACGCACCACCACGAATCAACGCGGGAGGAGAGTGTCCATGGCTTCCGTCCGTCTCAACGCGCTCGACGCCGCCTGGCTGTTCACCGAGTCGCGCGCCACGCCCAACCATGTCGGCGGCCTGCTGGTGTTCCGCCTGCCCGAGGACGCGCCGCGCGACTTCCTGCGCAGCATGCGGATGGACTTCCGGCAGTTCAAGGAATTCGCCGCGCCGTGGAACCGCCGCCTCAAGTACCCGCTGACCAAAAATCCCTTCCCCGTCTGGGTCGAGGACAGGGACATCGACCTCGAATACCACGTGCAGCACTCGGCGCTGCCCTGGCCCGGCGGCGAACGCGAACTGGGCGAACTGGTCGCCCGGTTGCAGAGCCAGCCGCTCGACCTCTCGCGCCCGCCCTGGGAATGCAACATCATCGAAGGCCTCGAGGGCGGTCGCTTCGCGCTCTTCGTCAAGATGCACCACTCGCTGATCGACGGCGTCAGCGGCATGA
>CAYTFA010000368.1:0-2826 GCA_964436755.1 uncultured Rhodocyclaceae bacterium
CACAACCACCCGCGCCTGGTCAAGGCCATCGCCGACCAGGCGGCGCGCCTGATCCACGCCTCCAACATCTACCGCGTTGCCGAGGCCGAGGCCGCCTCGGACAAGATCGCCGCGCTGGCGAAGATGGACGAGGTGTTCTTCTGCAACTCCGGCTGCGAAGCCAACGAGGCGGCGATCAAGCTCGCGCGGCTGTACGGCCATCAGCAGGGCATCGACAATCCGGCGATCATCGTCATGGAGCAGGCCTTCCACGGCCGTACCCTGGCGACGCTTTCCGCTACCGGCAACCGCAAGGTGCAGGCCGGCTTCGAGCCTTTGGTGCCCGGTTTCGTGCGCGTGCCGTTCGACGACCTGGCGGCGATCGAGCAGGTCGCGGCCAACAACGCCCACGTCGTTGCCGTGCTGTTCGAGCCCATCCAGGGTGAAGGCGGGATCAACATTGCGCACCGCGATTTCATGCGCGGTCTGCACGACATCTGCCGGCGCAAGAACTGGCTGTTCATGGTCGACGAGGTGCAGTGCGGAATCGGCCGCACCGGCGTCTGGTTTGCGCACCAGCACGCGGGCATCGTGCCAGACGTGATGACGCTGGCCAAGGGCCTCGGCTCGGGCGTGCCGATCGGCGCCTGCCTGGCCGCCGGCCGTGCCGCCGGTGTGTTCAAGCCGGGCAACCACGGGTCTACCTTCGGTGGCAACCCGCTGGCCTGCGCTGCCGCACTGGCGACGCTGGACGTGATCGAGGCCGACGGCCTGATGGCGCGCGCCGAACTGCTCGGCGACGCGATTCGCGGCGGCCTGCGCGCGGCGCTGGCTGGTGTGGCCGGCATCGTCGACGTGCGCGGCGACGGCCTGATGATAGGCATCGAACTCGATCGCCCCTGCGGCGAGCTGGTGACGCGCGCGCTGGAAGCCGGCCTGCTCATCAACGTCACCGCCGAGCGGGTGGTGCGCCTGTTGCCGCCGCTGGTGATGAGCGACGCGGAGGGGGCGGAACTGGTGGCGACGCTCGCCGCCTGCATCAGGAAGTTCCTCGGAGCCTGATCGTGGCACCGGTACGCCACTTCCTGCAGTTGCGCGACTTCGACCGCGCGGAACTCGACTACTTGTTCGAGCGCACGCGCATCATCAAGGCGCGCTTCAAGTCCTACCAGCGCCACTGGCCGCTGGCCGACCGCACGCTGGTGATGATTTTCGAGAAGGCCAGCACGCGCACGCGCTTGTCGTTCGAAGCCGGCATGCAGCAGCTGGGCGGCTCGGCGATCTACCTCAACACGCGCGACTCGCAGCTCGGCCGCGGCGAGCCGGTGGAGGACGCGGCGCAGGTGATCTCGCGCATGAGCGACATCGTCATGATCCGCACCTACGAGCAGGAGATCATCGAGCGCTTTTCCCGCCACTCGCGGGTACCGGTGATCAACGGCCTGACCAACGAGTACCATCCCTGCCAGATCCTCGCCGACATCTACACCTACATCGAGCAGCGCGGCCCGATCCAGGGCCGCACCGTGGCCTGGATCGGCGACTCCAACAATGTCTGCAACACCTGGCTGCAGGCTGCCGAGATATTTGGTTTCAAGGTGAATGTGTCCACGCCGCCCGGGTACGAGGTCGAGGCGGCCCGCGCCGGCCTGCACGGCACGGCGCACTTCGAACAGTTTCCCGATCCGATGGATGCAGCGCGCGACGCCGACCTGGTCACCACCGACGTCTGGACCTCGATGGGCTTCGAGGCGGAGAACGAGAAGCGCCTGCGCGCCTTCGCCGACTGGCAGGTCGACGGCGAGATGATGCGGGCCGCACGGCCCGACGCCGTGTTCATGCACTGCCTGCCCGCCCACCGCGGCGAGGAAGTCGCCGCCGAGGTGATCGACGGGCCGCAGAGCGTGGTTTGGGAGGAGGCGGAGAACCGGCTCCACACCCAGAAGGCATTGATGGAATTCCTGCTCCTGGGCAGGGTGAACGACTGAAGGAAGAAACATGAAGCAAAGCAAGAAGCCGGCGTCGGCGAAAAAGCGCAAGGTGGTCCTCGCCTATTCGGGCGGCCTCGATACATCGGTGATCCTCAAGTGGCTGCAGGACACCTACGACTGCGAGGTGGTGACCTTCACCGCCGACCTCGGCCAGGGCGAAGAACTGGAGCCGGCACGCGCCAAGGCGCTCAAGCTCGGCATCAAGCCGAAGAACATCTTCATCGACGACCTGCGCGAGGAATTCGTGCGCGACTTCGTCTTCCCGATGTTCCGTTGCAACACGGTCTATGAGGGCGAATACCTGCTCGGTACCTCCATCGCGCGGCCGCTGATCGCCAAGCGCATGGTCGATATCGCGGGCAAGGTCGGCGCCGACTCGATCGCGCACGGTGCCACCGGCAAGGGCAACGACCAGGTCCGCTTCGAACTCGGCGCCTATGCGCTGATGCCCAACGTCAAGGTGATCGCGCCGTGGCGCGAATGGGACCTGCTGTCGCGCGAGAAGCTGATGGCCTACGCCGAAAAGCACGGCATCCCGGTGGACATGAAGCACAAGAAGGGCGGCTCGCCCTACTCGATGGATGCGAACCTGCTGCACATCTCCTACGAAGGCCGCCACCTCGAGGACCCGGCTGCCGAGGCCGAGGAGAGCATGTGGCGGTGGACCGTCTCGCCGGAGAAGGCGCCCGACAAGGCGCAGTACATCGACCTCGAATTCAAGGCCGGCGATCTCGTCGCCATCGACGGCAAGAAGATGAAGGCCCACCAGTTGCTCGCCGCGCTCAACCAGCTCGGCGGCAGGCACGGCATCGGCCGCCTCGACCTGGTCGAGAACCGCTACGTCGGCATGAAGTCG